>CAJXDV010000103.1 GCA_913052435.1 uncultured Pelagibacteraceae bacterium | reverse complement strand
ATACAATTCTTTTTGGGGAGAGGAATCTACTTGGAGAGTTCATTTTAGATGTAAAATTTGTCCAGATGCTATAGGAGAAAGTTCTGACATTGCAGCATTAGACACTTGGAGAGGAGGCTCTCCTAAAGGTGAAGATGAAGGATTTAATGCAGCAATTGTAAGAACTAATAAAGGATACGATCTATTAAATGAAGCTGTAAATGCCGATTATATAGAAATGGGCAACCAATTAGAAATTGAAGATATTGATGATTTTCAACCTCATCAGGTAAATAAGAAAAAAGCTGTATATGCTCGTCATCTCGGTATGAAAAAAAGCGATGTTCCAACATTAATCACCAAGGGTTTACGAATTAAAGAATTATATGAAATTAATGACAATAAGTTTAATTTAAAAGAAGAGGAAGGTATAAGCGGTAGAATTAAAAAAATTTAGATGTCTAACATTTTAAAAAATAAAAAAATAATTATTTCCGCAGCAGCGTCTGGTATCGGTTGGGCTACAGCTAAAATATGTATTTCTAAAGGTGCTACGGTTTTTATAAGCGATATAGATAAAAAAAATCTAAATAAGGTAAAAAAGCATCCGCTTAATAAAAAAAAATTATTTGCTTACGAATGCGATGCTTCAAATGAAAATGATGTAAAAAATTTATTTAAACAAATATTAAGGAAAACAAAAAAAATAGACGCATTAATTAATAATGTTGGTATTACAGGTCCAACAGGTACAATTGAAAAACTAAAATCAAAAGATTGGGAACAAACATTAAAGGTAAATGTAATTAGTCATTTTTATTTCTCAAAACTTGCTATTCCTATGCTTAAAAAAAATAAAGGTGGTACGATAATAAATTTATCATCTACTGCTGGAATATTTGGATTTCCACTAAGATCTCCATATGCAGCAAGCAAATGGGCTGTTGTTGGAATGACTAAAACTATGGCAATGGAATTAGGTAAGTTTAAAATTCGAGTTAATGCAATATGCCCTGGAACAATCAAAGGGGATAGGATGGGAAGAGTTATTAGAGATAAAGCAAAATTCTTAAAAGTTTCAAAAAAAGAAGTAGAAAAAGAATTTATATCAATGACTTCTATGAATAATTGGATTTACGAAGAAGATATTGGAAAAATGTGTAGTTTTTTAATTTCAGATGACGCTGCAAAAATATCTGGTCAAATTGTTAGTGTTGATGGAAATACAATCAGAATGCACTGATTTAAAATAATCTCATTTATTTAGGAAATTTTTTATATTTGAGTAATTTATCAAGAATTTTATTACGACTCACCCCTTTATGTTAAAAAATTACTAATTTATGTTTATATCTGTGATTTTAATTTTTCTATTTTCATTAATTACATCAGATATATGTTCTGTAGCAGATTTGCCGGTCTCTTTTTTTACTACATGGTCAGTGGTTACAGATAAACCAGTTTGAAAAATATTTCCACCTGTTGAAACAAGAGTGAATGTGGGCCCTACCAATGCTGAGGTATGAAAACAGCCTGTTAAAAGAAACATTGTTCCAAAGTAAAAAATTATTTTTTTTATCTCCACATTGCAGTATTTACAAATAAATTGATTCAACTCAAGGAAGTAATTTTGATTACTACCCAATATGAGTTTTTTGAGTGTTTATTTTAGAATTATCTTAATTTATTCTCGTATTTTCTTCTAAGTTTCAAAAGATCAACTAAGTATTGATCTCTAATATTTGAAATCATTGCAACAGATTTTCCTTTAGCTTGTTGCAAGGTTCCGGTTATAACTCTAGATGATAATTTTTTTGAAAGTTTAGGAGCTTTAAGCTTTGTCCAAGGCAATTTTAAAGTAGGACCAAATTGTTCTAACATATGTTTCATTCCCATCTTGCCTCCTGCAAGATGAAAAGTTAAAAATGTTCCCATTAATGACCATCTAAGTCCAGGTCCATCTTCAATTGCTCTATCTAATTCTTTTGCAGAAGCATAACCTTCGTTCACTATATGTAAGGCTTCTCTCCAAAGAGCTTCTTGCAATCGATCAGCTAAGTAGCCTGGAAGTTCTTTTTTAACCATAATTGGGTTCATAGATATAGATTTGTAAAATTTATTTGCTTTATTTAAAAATTTTTTATGTGTTTTTTTTCCTGGAACAATTTCCACTCCTGGACATAGGTAAACCGGATTAAATGGATGACCAATCATTGCTCTCGATGGGTTTTTACACTTTGAATAAATTCTTGTAGGCAATAAACCTGACGAACTTGAAGAAATTATTGCATTTGGCTTTGCAAATTTTCCAATGATATTCATCAATTTAATTTTGATATTATAATTCTCTGTTGCACATTCTTGAATAAAATCTGCTTCCTTTAAAGCTTCTTCAATTGATGTGAAATATTTGAAATTATTAAGATTTAATTTTTTTTTATTGAATAGTTTTCTGACGTAAGGCCAAGCTCTTTTAATTTCTGTAATTAAATTTTTTTTTAATCTTATGTCTTTGTCAAAAGCATAAACAATTTTATTGTGAGCCAAACATCTTATTATCCACCCTGCCCCGATAACACCGGTGCCTATTACGGCTATTTTTTTTATTTTTGACATTACTTGTGTTTAACAAGTTTAAGCTTTTCTCTTGTTTCTGCAGGAGTCATTGTTGAAACGCCAAGGTCACTAACAATTCTTATTGCTTTTTCAACTAATTGAGCATTAGTTGCTAATTTTCCTTTTGATAAATATAAATTATCTTCAAGCCCTACTCTTGGGTTTCCACCCATAATTACCGTTTGTGCTACGAATGGCATTTCGTCTTTTGAGATTGCAAAACCTGACCAAACACCTTCTTTTGGCATAATATCTTTCATTGCTTGCATCGCTAAAGGAGTTGCGGGTGCACCCCAAGGAATTCCTAAACACATTTGAAACATCGGTGGATCGTCAAGTAAACCTTCTTTATATAATTGTGCTCCAAACCACATATTTCCTAAATCAAATGCTTCTATTTCAGGTTTAACTTTAATTTCTTGTAATCTTTTTGCTGCTTTTCTTAAATCGTTTGGAGTATTTACTGTAATTACAGAACTATCACCAAAGTTTAAAGTTCCACAATCTAGTGTGCAAATTTCAGGCAAAAATTGTTCTGCATTTGCAATTCTTTCCATAACATTTGCCATGTCAGTCATCGAACCAAATTCAAGTGGATTTTTTCCTTGCCCAATGTCTAGGTCTCCGCCCATTCCGGTTGTTAAATTTAAAATAACATCTGTTTCACTTGAACGAACTCTATCTACTACTTCCTTATAAAGTTCTAATCTTCTGCTTGGTCTTCCATCTTCTTCTCTTACATGGATATGAGCTATAGCCGCTCCAGCCTTAGCGGCTTCTATAGCCGCTGTTGCTATTTGTTCTGGTGTTTTTGGCAAATCTGGATGTTTTCTTGCTGTATCACCAGATCCGGTTACGGCACATGATAAAAATACTTTCTCTCCCATCACAAATTCTCTTTCATCAAGCTGGAATCATAATCCCTAATGGATTCTATGCCAACATATTTTTCTAAACTTTGCCATGCAACTTTACCAACATCTTACCAACAAATCCAACTCATTATCGGACACATGGCAACGGAACGCTCCTAACAAAATCAATAATCATCAATCATAATAACATAAAAAGAAAGGCAAAGGTGTGTTGTCCGCACCACCTATGGTTTTCACTGGAAACTCATTAATA
>CAJXDV010000102.1 GCA_913052435.1 uncultured Pelagibacteraceae bacterium | reverse complement strand
CTCTAGTTGCATCACCTTTAGCCATTCTTTCTAACATTCTCCACATCCAACCAGAGCCTTCTCTACAAGGTGTACATTGACCACAACTTTCATGTTTGTAGAACCTGGCTATTCTTGCCATACATTTAATAATATCCTGATCATTATTAATAACTACTATACCTGCCGTTCCAAGACCGGTCTTATTTTCTACACAGCTATCAAAGTCCATTTTAATAGTATCACAAACTTCTTTTGTTAATAATGGCATTGAAGATCCTCCTGGAATTACTGCCTTCAAATTATCCCATCCTCCAATTACTCCACCGGCATGTTTTTCTATTAATTCTTTTAATGGTATTCCCATTTCCTCTTCGACATTACATGGATTATTTACATTTCCTGAAATACAATAAATCTTTGTACCTGTATTTTTGGGTCTGCCTAATGAAGCAAACCATTTTGCACCCCTTCTTAAAATTGTAGGAACAACAGCTATAGTTTCAACATTGTTTATTATAGTTGGACATCCATACAAACCAATTAATGCGGGAAATGGAGGTTTTAATCTAGGTTGGCCTTTATTACCCTCTAAACTTTCGAGTAAAGCTGTTTCTTCTCCACATATATAGGCGCCTGCTCCATAATGAATATAAATATCTAAATCCCAACCTGTGTCTGAAGAATTTTTTCCAATTAATTTTTTCTCATATGCTTCATCAATTGCGTTTTGTAATTTTTGACCTTCATTATAAAATTCACCTCTAATATAAATATAACACTTGTGAGCATTAACAGCATAAGAGGTAATTAAACAACCTTCGATAAGTTTGTGTGGCTCAAATCGTAGAATATCTCTATCTTTACAAGTTCCTGGTTCTGACTCATCTGCATTTATAACTAGGTAGTGTGGTCTCGAGCCAACTTCTTTAGGTGCAAAAGACCATTTTAAGCCTGTGGGAAAACCAGCTCCTCCTCGTCCTCTTAATTCGGATGTCTTAATTTCATTTATTATCCAATCTTTTCCTT
The DNA here is from genome assembly GCA_913052435.1 of uncultured Pelagibacteraceae bacterium. GTDB lineage: Bacteria > Pseudomonadota > Alphaproteobacteria > Pelagibacterales > Pelagibacteraceae > Pelagibacter. The sequence continues at coordinate 2,724 of CAJXDV010000102.1, read as the reverse complement.
TTTCACAAATTTCTTTTGTATCTTTCCAGTCGCCCCTACTCTGAGCTGAGTCTAAACTTGAGTTGCTATCATTATATAAATTCTGAAAAATTCTATCTTTATCTTCAAGCATTCTTATTTCCTAATAATGTTTTTCTTGTATTTTCCGGTTCAGAGTTAGTTCTACCTCTATAAGATCCTGGTTTTGGAGTTTCATTTTTATTTATTTTATCTATTATTTTTTCTAATTTTTCAGAATCCAAGTCTTCAAAATAATCATCATTAATTTGTAACATTGGTGCATTAACGCAAGCACCTAGGCATTCAACTTCCATCCATGATGATTTTCCATCTTTTGAAATCTGACTTTCATTTTCTGAAATCTTTTTTTTACAAACATCAACTAACTTGTAAGCACCTCTTATCATGCAAGGTGTTGTAGTGCATACTTGAAAAAAATATTTACCAACTGGAGCTAAATTATACATAGTATAAAATGTGGCTACTTCATAAACTTTGATATAAGGCATATCCAAAAATTTAGCGATATATTTCATGGCAACTAATGGAATCCAATTATCATTTTGTCTTTGTGCAAGATATAGCAATGACATCACAGCACTTTGTTGTCTGTCTTCTGGATAATTTGAAATAACTTTCTTTGCTGTTTCTAAATTTTTTTTATTAAATTCAAAAGTGTTTGGTTGTTCCTTTGAAATTTTTTTCATACTCATCGATCAACCTCACCAAAAACTATATCCATTGACCCTAGTACCGCAGGAACATCCGCTAACATATGGCCTTTAATTAAATAATCCATTGCTTGTAAATGAGAGAAACCTGGTGCTCTAATCTTACATTTATAAGGTTTACTTGAACCATCAGATATCAAATAAACTCCAAATTCTCCTTTGGGAGCTTCAACGGCTGTATAAATTTCATCTTTATTTACCCTATATCCTTCAGTGAAAAGCTTAAAATGATGTATTAAAGCTTCCATAGATTGTTTTATTTCAATTTTAGAAGGTGGACTAATTTTTCCATCATTTGTTTTAATTGGTCCTTTTGGTAAATTTGTCAAACATTGTTTAATAATATTTATACTTTCTCTCATTTCATCTATTCGACATAGATAACGGTCATAACAATCACCATTTTTTCCTATGGGTATTTTAAAATCTAATTGTTCATAACAATCATAAGGTTGTGATTTTCTAAGATCCCAAGGAACGCCTGAGCCTCTTAGCATAACTCCTGAAAAAGAATAATCTAAAGCATCTTGTTTTGATACAACTCCAATATCAACATTTCGTTGCTTAAATATTCTGTTATCGGTTAATAAAGTTTCTAAATCATCTATAATTTTTGGAAATTTATTACAAAATTCAGCAATGTCATTATCTAGTCCTGTTGGTAAATCTTTATGTATTCCTCCGGCTCTAAAATAATTAGCATGTAGTCTTGAACCAGAAGCTCTTTCATAAAAATTCATTAAAGTTTCTCTTTCTTCAAACCCCCATAAAGCTGGAGTCAGTGCTCCTACATCAATTGCATGAGTTGTTACATTTAAAATATGACTTAGAATCCTTCCAATTTCACAGAATAAGACTCTGATATATTGAGCTCTTATTGGTACCTTTATGTTAAGAATTTTTTCTATCGCCAGTGCAAATGCATGCTCCTGATTCATTGGAGCAACATAATCAAGTCTATCAAAATAAGGGACGGCTTGTGTGTAAGTTTTATTTTCAATTAACTTTTCAGTTCCTCTATGAAGTAAGCCTATATGTGGATCAGCTTTTTCAACAACTTCACCATCTAATTGCAATATAAGTCTTAATACACCGTGGGCAGCCGGGTGTTGAGGGCCAAAGTTCAAATTTAATGTTTTTTTTTCTTTTGACATTATTCTTTTGTTTGATCTTTAATATATTTTGTGCCTTCCCATGGACTTTCATAATCAAAATTTCTATAATTTTGTTCTAGTTTTACGGGTTCATAAATTACTTTTTTTTCATTTTCACTATATCTAACTTCTTTATGACCTGTTAAAGGAAAGTCTTTTCTAAGAGGATGTCCTTTAAAATTATAATCAGTCAATATTTTTCTCAGATTTGGGTGATCCTTAAATTCAATTCCATACATGTCAAAAACTTCTCTTTCCATCCAGTTTGCTGATGGAAATATTGATGTTATTGAAGAAATAATATCATTTTCTTTAACATAAAAATCAATAATAACTCTTTGATTGTTTTCATGACTTAATAATAAATACACTAATTTAAACCTTCTATCTTTTTCTGGATAATCAACTGCCGTTATGTCGATTAATTGTTTAAATTTAGTTTCACTGTTTGTTTTTAAAAATAAAACAACATTTAAAATATTGCTTTCATTAATATTTAAGTAAATCTGATTATGATTTATCTTAGAAATATTTATTTTTGTTGTTAACTCAGAATTGATTTTTTTTTCAAGATCTTCGATTGTTTTCATTTAATTATCTTTCTAAAGAGCCTTTGTTTCTGATTTTTTTTTGTAATTGCAATATTCCATACAAGAGAGCTTCTGCTGAGGGTGGACAACCTGGTACATAAATATCAACAGGTACAATTCTATCACAACCTCTAACTACTGAGTAAGAGTAATGATAATATCCACCACCATTAGCGCAGCTTCCCATTGAAATAACATATCTTGGTTCTGGCATTTGATCATAAACTTTTCTTAAAGCTGGAGCCATTT
>CAJXDV010000101.1 GCA_913052435.1 uncultured Pelagibacteraceae bacterium | reverse complement strand
AAATTCTAAAATTTCTTGGACTCAAGTTGAAACTGGATCAGCTATTACCTGGAAGTATCCTAGTTGTATTTTGCAAGGAGATAATTCTGTGGGGGAGTTTTATTCAATAGCAATTACAAATAACCACCAAAAAGCTGATACAGGAACAAAAATGATTCATCTTGGTAAAAATACAAAAAGTAGAATTATTTCAAAAGGAATATCAGCTGGGAAAGCTGACAACACATATAGAGGACTAGTAGATATAGGAAAAAAAGCTTTAAATTCCAGAAATTATACTCAATGCGATTCTCTTTTAATGGGGAACAAATGTGGAGCTCACACTGTACCATATATTAAAAATAAAAATTCCTCATCAATAGTAGAACATGAGGCCACTACGTCAAAAATAAACGAAGAACAGTTATTTTATTGTAATCAAAGGGGATTAAATCAGGAGGAAGCTGTTGGTTTAATAGTGAATGGTTTTTGTAAAGAAGTACTACAACAGTTGCCTATGGAATTTGCTGTAGAAGCGCAAAAATTAGTAGGCATTAGTTTAGAAGGAAGCGTAGGGTAATGTTAGAAATCAAAAACTTAAAAGCCTCTATAAACAACAAAGATATTCTTAAAGGGTTAGATATAACTATAAAACCTGGGGAATTACATGCAATCATGGGACCCAATGGTTCCGGCAAAAGTACTTTGGCCAATGTTCTTTCGGGAAAAAATGGATATGAGATTTCTGGCGAATTAAAATATCAAGGCAAAAGTCTAAAAGAAATTTCTATTGATGAAAGAGCTCAAAAGGGTATCTTTTTAGCCTTTCAATACCCAACAGAAATACCCGGTGTAAATACAAACAATTTTTTAAAAACATCTCTCAACAAAGTTAGAAAAGCAAGAGGTGAAAAAGAATTAGACACTCTGTCATTTTTAAAACTTTTAAAAGAAAAATCATCTGAACTTGGGATAGATGAAAAAATGTTATCCAGACAACTTAATGTTGGTTTTTCTGGAGGAGAAAAGAAAAAAAATGAAATTTTACAAATGAAAGTATTGGATCCGAATCTTGTTATACTAGACGAGACAGACTCTGGTTTGGATATAGATGCACTAAAAATTATTGCTGATGGAGTTAATTCATCTCGAGATAAAAAAAAATCTTTCCTAGTAATAACCCATTATCAAAGATTGTTGGATTATATTAACCCAGACTTTGTGCACGTATTATCTAATGGAAAAATTATAAAATCTGGCTGCATGGAATTAGCTGAAGAATTAGAAAAAAAAGGTTACAAAAAAATAAATTAAAATGATAGAGAATTTTAAAATCAATTCTAAAGAGATTGATAAAATTAAAAAAATAGGCAAGGTAGAAAGAGACTTCAGGATTAATAATCTAAATCTTTTTAATGCAAAAGGATTTCCAAACAAGAAACAGGAAGATTGGAAGTTCTCAGATTTAAGAGAAATAGTTCAGAAGAATTTTAAAAAATTAAACGTAAATAAAGTAAATTCTAAAGTAAAAAAAATTAATCTAATAAAAGATTTTGATCATAATTATATAGTAGTTGTAAATGGAGAGTTAAAATCGAGTAATTTTAAATTTGAAGACAAAAATAGAGTTAGAATTAAAAATTTTAAAAATGATAATTTTTTACAGGAAAATAAAGACAATCCTCTAATTTACCTTAATCACGCTTTATCAGACAAAGGTTATGATGTGGAGGTGGAAGATAACTATAAGTTTAAAAAAGCACTAATCGTTTACAACTTATTTACTAAGGACTTAAAGGAAAATATTTTAAACAGCAGAAATAAAATAAAAATTGGAGAAAATTCAGAACTACATACCATTGATCTTGTAGTTAACGACTCAAAATACAAATTTATGAATAATGTTTATGAAAATATCATTTTAGAAAATAATGCTGTGTACAAAAATATATTTATTCAAAATGATAAAAACGAAGGATATTTTCACAAATTTTCAAAAAACAAATTATCATCAAGATCAAAATATTCTGCTTTTATTTTTCCATCAGGATCAAAGTTCAATAAATTGGATTTGGAATTTAATTTAGAAGGAGAAGATAGTGAATGTATTTTGCAATCTGCTTCATTTTTAAACAAAAGTGATCATCAAGAAATCAAAACCAAAATGAACCATGTAGCTCCCAGTTGCAAAAGTTATCAAAAAGTTAAGAATGTTTTAGGTTCAGATGGAAAAGGAGTTTACCAAGGAAAAATTTATGTAAAAGATATTGCTCAGAAAACAAATGCTTATCAATTAAGTAAAGCATTGCTGTTAAGTGATAGTTCCGAATTTAATTCCAAACCCGAGCTAGAAATTTATGCAGATGACGTTAAATGTTCCCACGGTGCTACCTCGGGAAGCGTGGATGAAGATTCAATTTATTATTTAATGTCACGAGGATTGAATAGAAAAGAAGCAGTAAGATTATTAATAGATGGTTTTTTGAACGAAGTAGTCGATATGATTAAAAGTAATTCGGTTAAAAAATTTGTTAAGAGCAAACTACAAGGGCAAATTCATGGATATTGAATCTGTTAAATCTCAATTTCCTATTTTTAAAAACAAAATTAATGGAAAGCCATTAATATATCTGGATAGTGCTAACTCATCTCAAAAACCCGGAAGAGTAATAGATAGAATTTCTAAATTTTATTCAAAAGAATTCTCAAATATTGGAAGAAGCCTTCATACTTTGGCTGTTACAGCAACTAATAGATTTGAAGAAACAAGGGATTTGGTAAAAAAATATATAAACGCAAAATCAAGAGAAGAAATCATTTTTACTAAGAATGCTACTGAAGGAATGAATCTAGTAGCATCAACTTATGGAGAAAAATTTATTAATAAAGGAGATGAAATTTTAATAACAGAACTAGAACATCATTCAAATTATGTGCCTTGGCATTTCCTAAGACAGAAGAAGGGTGCTGTAATTAAATTTGCAAAGTGTAATGATAAAGGTGAAGTAGAAATTGATGAAATTAAAAAATTAATAACAGAAAAAACTAAAATTATTGGCATTACTCATTTATCAAATGTTACTGGTGCAATTCTTCCCGTTAAAAAAATTGTAGATTTAGCGCAAACAAAAAAAATTCCAGTTCTTGTTGATGGTTGTCAGGGTGCTCCACATTTAAAATTAGATATGCAAGAACTTGGCTGTGATTTTTATGCGATGTCATGTCACAAAATGTACGGACCAACTGGAGTTGGAATTTTGTATGCCAAAAAGAAATGGGTAGACCAACTTCCTCCTTATCAGGGCGGAGGAGGAATGATTCAGGAAGTTAAAAAAGACAATATTACTTTTCCCGGAAGTCCTACAAAATATGAAGCAGGAACACTACAGACTGCAGAAGTAGTTGGATTCTCAGAGTCGATAAGATTTATCCAAGATGTTGGTATAAAAAATATTATGCAACATGAAAAAGAAATTACGGAATATGGATTACAAGAACTTAAAAAAAATAATTCAGTAAAAATTATTGGAGATCCTAAAAATAGAGGATCAATAATTTCATTTACTATAAAAGGAATTCACCCCCATGATATTGCAACAATTTTAGATGAAGACGGAGTTGCTATTAGAGCTGGACATCATTGTTGTCAAATTTTACATGAAAAAATGGGTGTGATCGCAACTGCCAGAGTATCTTTAGGAGTTTATAATTCTAAAGAAGATATAGATGTCTTAAGTAATGCTATAAAGAAATGTAACAAGATATTTAATAAATAATGGATTTAAAAGAATTATATCAAGAAATAATATTAGACCACGGAAAGAATCCT
>CAJXDV010000100.1 GCA_913052435.1 uncultured Pelagibacteraceae bacterium | reverse complement strand
GCATCATAACACCATGGGTATCTAAAAGGTTTATAAACAGGGTTGCCTACTAGTAGGCCCATTTTTTTATTAGATTTTTGTTCTTCAATTTTTTTTAGACTTTTTACTGACACGACAAACACTCTTCGTATTCGAGGTTTTCAGATTGACTTTGGTCCGGTTTATAAACATTTAATCTAACATCTGTAGATGAGCTGTCATTTATATTTTCTGCTCTTTGAATAGATTTTGATCTACAATAATAAAGGCTCTTAAGACCTTTTTTCCAAGCTTGAAAATGAATTTGGTGTAAATCTCTCTTATGAATATCAGCAGGAATAAAAATATTAACTGATTGTGCTTGAGAAATATGTGGGGTTCTATCAGCACTTAATTCAACAATCCATTTTTGGTCTAACTCAAAAGCAGTTTTAAATACATCTTTTTCTTGTTGGGTTAAAAAGTCTAAATGTGAAATAGAGCCTTGGTTCGTAGTAATACTTGACCAAGTTTCTTCATCATTTTTACCATATTTTTCTAATATTTTTTCAAGATATTTGTTTCTTACATTGAAAGAACCAGAAAGAGTTTTGTGGGTATAGCTGTTAGCTGCAATCGGTTCAATTCCTGGTGAGGTACCTCCACAAATAATTGATATTGAAGCTGTTGGGGCTATTGCTGTTTTATTAGAAAATCTTTCATTAATTCCATATTCAGCAGCATCTGGACATGCTCCTCTTTCTTCGGCTAAATCTTTTGAAGCCTTATCAACTTGTTTTTGAATATTGGAAAATATTTTTTTATTCCAAACTTTGCTCATTACGGATTCGAAAGGTATCATTTTTTGTTGAAAATAAGAATGAAGCCCCATTACGCCAAGTCCGACACTTCTTTCTCTTAAAGCTGCATAAGTTGCATCATTAAATGAATCTGGCGCTTTTTCAATAAAGTCAGTTAAAACATTATCTAAAAATCTCATTACATCTGTTATAAAATTATCATCATCTTTCCATTCATCATATTTTTCTAGATTCAAAGATGACAAACAACAAACTGCAGTTCTATCATTTCCTTCTTTATCAATTCCAGTTGGAAGAGTTATTTCGCTACATAAATTAGAAGTCTTCACAGTCAATCCAGCAAGTTTGTGATGTTGAGGTATCATTCTGTTAACAGTATCAATAAATACAATGTATGGTTCTCCAGTTTCTATTCTGGCAGTTAATAGTCTTATCCATAAATTTCTTGCTGAAACAGTTGACTGAACTGAATGATCTTTTGGACTTTTTAATGCCCATTGTTCATCTAATTCAACGGCTCTCATAAATGCATCGGATACTAAGACACCATGATGAAGATTTAACGATCTTCTATTTGGATCTCCGCCTGTTGGTCTTCTCATTTCAATAAACTCTTCTATCTCAGGATGATCTATTGGAAGATAACAAGCAGCCGAACCTCTTCTCAAGGAACCTTGGCTTATTGCCATTGTTAACGAATCCATAACTTTAATGAAAGGAATAATTCCTGAAGTTTTTCCTACTCTTCCAATTTTTTCTCCTATTGATCTTAAATTTCCCCAATAACTTCCTATTCCGCCACCTTTCGCAGCTAGCCAAACATTCTCGTTCCATAAATCTAAAATACCGTCCAAGCTATCAGATGCTTCATTTAAAAAACATGAAATTGGTAAACCCCTTTTAGTTCCACCATTTGATAGAACGGGTGTTGCGGGCATAAACCAAAGACTGCTAATATAGTTATACAATCTCTGTGCATGTAAATTATCATCTGCGTAATGACTTGCTACTCTTGCAAATAAATCTTGAAAAGATTCATTTGCTCCAAGATATCTATCACTTAGCGTTGCTTTTCCAAATACGGTTAGATTTGTATCTTTAGATCTATCAATTTTGATGGTTATGCCTTTTGAATTTTGAAATAACTCGGTATCATCATTTAATGAAAATAAATCTGCTCGTTTCTCTTTAAAGTATTGTGTTGATTTGGGTGAAAAATCAGAGACAGCCTTCCTTATAGCTTGAGACAAAATTTTGTTCATTTAACTCCCTTTTTCTAAAAGACTTAATATGTAAAACAACTAGATGTTGTATGCAGTTTTACTTAATATACTATATAATCAATAAATCAATAGAAAATTGATAGAAGTTAACAGAAATTTTTTCAATAAAAATTGAAAAAAAATGTACATATATTTACATGAATAATTCTACAATAATCGACCCATTCGGATTTAGAGAATATGACGCTCGATGGTTGTATCCAAAACACATAAATTTACAGGGAATTGAAAATTTGGGAAGAGGATTAGGAACTCAAATTATCAATCACACAAAAAAAAATAATCCAAGAATTGTAGTTGGACATGACTACAGATCTTATAGTGAAGAAATAAAATCAGCTTTGAAAAAAGGATTAATTTCTACAGGTTGTCTTATTGATGACGTAGGTTTGTCTTTGTCACCAATGGTATATTTTGCACAATTTAATTTAAACACAGATGCGGTTGCTATGGTAACGGCTAGTCATAATGAGAATGGTTGGACCGGAGTAAAGATGGGTATTAAAAAAGGATTAACACACGGACCTGAAGAAATGAAAGAATTAAAAGAAATTACTCTGAATGAAAAATTTATAAAAGGCGAAGGTAACGAAAAACAAATCAATAATTTTCAAAAAATTTATAAGGATAGTTTGATAAAAAATAATAAAATTAGTAAAAAAATTAAAGCAATAGTAGCTTGCGGCAACGGTACAGCAGGAATATTCGCTCCTGATATTTTAAGAGGAATTGGTTGTGAAGTAATAGAAGTTGATTGCAACTTAGATTATACTTTTCCAAAATACAATCCAAATCCAGAAGATTTAAAAATGTTACATGCAATCAGTAAGTCGGTAAAAGACAATGGCGCAGATATTGGTTTTGGTTTTGATGGTGATGGAGATCGTGTTGGCGTGATTGATAATAATGGAAATGAAATTTTTTCAGACAAAATTGGTTTATTAATTGCAAGAAACCTATCTTCAAAACACAAAGGATCCATATTTGTGGTTGATGTTAAATCAACTGGCTTATACTCAAAAGATAAAGTTCTTTTAAAAAATAATTGCAAAACGATATATTGGAAAACTGGACATTCACACATTAAAAGAAAAGTGAATACAGAAAAAGCTTTAGCTGGATTTGAAAAAAGTGGACATTTCTTTTTTAATCAACCGTTGGGATATGGTTACGATGATGGCATTAACTCTGCAATTCAGGTTTGTCATTTATTAGACAAACAAAATAAAAAAATGAGTGAAATTATAGATGAACTACCAAATACTTTCCAAACACCCACCATGTCACCTTTTTGTAAAGATAGTGAAAAGTATAATGTTGTCGAAGAATTAGTTAATCAAATTCAAGAGATAAAAAATAGTAAAACAAAAATAGATGATCAAGAAATTGCCGAAGTGTTAACGGTTAATGGTGTAAGATTTTCTTTTGAAGATGGATCGTGGGGTTTAATAAGAGCATCATCAAACAAGCCTTCTTTAGTTGTGGTAACTGAAAGCCCAACATCAGATGACAGAAAGAAGAAAATCTTTGATTTTATTGATGATTTGCTTCAAAAAACTGGAAAAATTGGTGAATATGATCAAAAAATTTAATTTAAAATTCAATTATTACGAGTTAAATTTTTTTTAAAGAATCGGTTATATATAGTTTAAGAGGTGGTTGAGGGAGACTGAGGCCACCTCTGCAACATCATTAGAATTGAAGATAATCATATACAAATTTAGTTGCTACAATTAATAAAAATGTTCCAAACATTTTGCTAATCTTTTTTCTATCCAC
>CAJXDV010000099.1 GCA_913052435.1 uncultured Pelagibacteraceae bacterium | reverse complement strand
TGCCTTACCACTTGGCTACGCCCCAAAATTAATTTCGTATAGCACAAAAAAAATGCTTTATATAGTTTTAGATAAAATACACCAATATTTTTGGTATTTTTTTTTCAATATTTTTCTAGCATTTACTGCAGCTTTTTTTGAAATAAAATAGCCTATGATAGTTGATCCTGAGCCCGTCATTCTAACAAATAATATATCATCCATTTTTTCCATAAATATCTTAAGTTTTTTTAAAACTGGATATTTTTTAAATGCAGGTTCTTCTAAATCATTTTTTAACTTTATCAAAAATTTATAATTTAAATTCACTCTTTGATTTTTTTTAAAAACTGGTCTGGAAAAATATCTAACGTCTCTATAAATTGCTTTTGTTGAACATCCTGAGTTAGGTCTAGCCAATAAAGTAAATAAATTTATATTTTTTTTAAGCAATTTTATCTCACCACTCCCATATAAAATTGAAGTTTTATTTTGCATTCCAACTACTACATCAGAACCAATTTTTGAAGCAATCCGTAAAATTTCCTTTGAACTTAAATTTAATTTTTGTTTATTTGATAAGTATTTTAATATATGGGCAGCATTCATAGAACCACCTCCCATTCCGGATTTTTGTGGAATTTTTTTATTAACTTTGATTAAATATTTTTGATTTCTCAGTTTTTTATTATTATCTAAAATTTTTAGTAGATTAGAAATTGTGTTATTTTTCGAAATTCTTTTTGAAAATTTTCCTGTGAAAATTACTTTGTGATTTTTATTTTTAATTTTTTTTATAAAAATTTCATCATATAAATTTAAGAATGATATTAAGCTCTCAATTTTATGTAACTTTGATTTTAATTTTCCCAAAACCCCAAGTGAAATATTTATTTTTGCATAAGATTTAATTTTATAAAATTTCATTAACTAAATTTTATTTGGACCATTCAATAATTTAAAAAGAATATCTTTCTTCATTTTTTCTTCAGCATCTTCAAGCTCTAATACACTTTCCCAAAAATACTTAGCTTGTATTTTTCTGTTTAATTGCCAAAGTACATCGCCGTAATGATCGTGAATAATTGGATCGTAAGGCATTAATTCTACTGCCCTTTTAAGATATTTTTCTGCTTTATTATAATCTCCAATAAGATAATACCCCCATCCAACAGAGTCGGTTATGTAGGGATCATTTTCTTTTTTACTATAAGCATCTTCAAGCATTTGAACAGCTTCATCAATTTTATAATTTCTTTCAAGCCAACTGTAAGCTAAGTAGTTCATTGTATAAGGATCGCCAGGTGTTATTTCTAATGATTGTAATAAATCAACATCTGATTTGTAATGTTGGCCTAATCTCTCATAGCTTCCGCCTCGTTTATATAAAATATCTGCATAAGTTGGGGAACCATTATCTATTTTTGATAAAACTTTAGAATAATAATCTACTGCTTTTTCATGTTTTTTAAAGTTTTTATAAATATTTGCTAAATCATAAAGAATTTTAATTGAAGGATTTTTTATAGAAGTAAATTTTTTTTCGATAAATTTTAATGATACTTCTTCATTTTTTTGTTTAGATAATATATTGGCAATTCTTTTTATTTTATGCCAATAATAAATTTCATCTGTACTATTAAACTTTTCTAAAGTTTTTTTTGTTAAATCAAAATTATTATTCAAATAATAGTTCTCGGCAAGCAATGATAAATTAAAATAAAACTTAGGATTCAAATAATTTGATAAATTAAGATAAAAATTTGACTTTTCAAATTTTTCTTGCGATGAAAATAAGTTTGAAATTAAGAAAAAAAATTCACTTAAAAGATGATTTTCATTTTTACATGAAAAATATTTAGTAAATTTTTTAAAATTTTTATCCTCAATCCAATTTTTGGATTGAGAAATTAGCAAACTACTTGTTAGTGGTTCAATTGTTGTCGAAATTTCTTTCGCCACATTATATTCTTTGTTTTCAATAATATTTGCCAAATAAAAAAATAAATATCTTGAATAATCTCCTTCAGAAGAGTTTATTAGATTTAGAAAATACGAACTAGTTTTTTTTGAATTTAAATAACAATTTTGAAACGCATTGGTTATGAGGCTTAGTTTGCCAAAATTTTTATTCGGTTTTTCTATTTTTTTATTTAGAAACAACTCGTTGTAACCTTCAAGTATTTTATAAATAACAAATTCATAAGTTTCATTATCTACAAAATTTTCAAGTTTTTTTAATCTTTTCGAGGCTTGTCTATAATTTTTTTTAGCGAAACTATCTAAGTATAACAAAAGATTTGATTCAAAAAAATTTGAATTATTGGCATTTTTTGTAATTTTAATTTGGTCTATGGCTCTTTTAACTTGTCCATCTAGAACTAAAGAAAAAACATACTCTCTTAAAAAATTATCATGTGTTCGAATTAAAAATTTTGATGCCTTAAAAAATTTAAGAGCATCTTCATTATTTTGATTATCATAAGAAATTAAAGCTGAGAAATAGTTCGATAAATACTTCTGGTTGAATTCATTTTTTTCAGTTACTTTAGAATAAACGCTAGTCTGATATAATAAGAAGAATGATAAAATAATAATTATTAATCGCATATAATATTTTATGACCTTAGAAGATAAAAATCAAAATGACATAATAAACTCAGAATTAATTAATTCATATGATATTGAATATATTTTTAGCGATAAACCTATTAATAGATTTAAAATTAAACCAATACTAGAAGATAAGTCAAAACTATTAAGTGATTTAAGAAGTGAAATTAAGAATATTGATAATTGTGAATTAAAGTCTAGTGCCACTAAATTAGTATTCAGTGATGGAGATAATCAAAGTCAAATAATGATTATTGGCGAAGGACCGGGACAAAAGGAAGATGAAGCTGGAAAACCTTTTGTTGGAGACGCGGGAATGCTTTTAAATAAAATGTTGAAAGCAATTAATATCGAAAGAGGTAAAGTTTATATTACAAATGTTGTTAATTACAGACCTCCTAATAATAGAAAACCAGAGCCTGCAGAAGTATCAAGATATTCAAACTTTTTAAGAAAACATATTTCAATTATTGACCCTAAAATATTGATATTAATGGGTAGTACTGCAATGGAGTCTTTGTTTGGATCTAAAATAAAGATTACGAAAGAAAGAGGTAATTGGAAAGATATAATTATTAACAATAAAACTTATCTCTGTATGATTACTTTTCATCCTGCATATCTACTAAGACAACCTGAGCAAAAAAAATATTCTTGGGCTGATTTAAAAGAAATAAAAAAAAAAATTGATGAATTAAATTTAAAAATATAAGTTTTAAAGATGATTGAACTACATAAAAAATATATAAAATGGTGGCAAAAAAAATTTAACATGTCAGATTATGACTTGTTATGGTTGACTTTCATTAAAGGGTTAATTATCGGTTTGTTAGTGTACCATTTCTTCATTGTATAATGAAAAAGATTATTGCTGGCGTAGATGAAGTTGGAAGAGGAAGTTTAATTGGTCCGGTATACGCAGCTGCAGTAGTTTTAAATAAAAATATTAATAAAAAAAAATTAAAAGACTCAAAAAAACTATCTAAAAAAAATCGTGAAATTTTAGAAAAATATATTAAAAAAAATTCTTCTTGGTCTATTGGTTCTGCTTCTTTAATTGAAATAGAAAAACTTAATATTTTAAATGCTAGTTTGCTTGCTATGAAAAGAGCAATTATAAAATTAAAAAAAAAACCTACATTAGTTTTGATTGATGGAAATAAACTTCCTAAAATGAAAAATTATAAACTTAAAAGTATAATAAAAGGAGATCAAAAAATTTCTGAAATTTCAGCGGCCTCGATAATTGCAAAAGTTTCAAGAGATCGT
>CAJXDV010000098.1 GCA_913052435.1 uncultured Pelagibacteraceae bacterium | reverse complement strand
GAATAATACCAATTGTTTGAGCATTGTAATTTTGAAAATTGATTATTTTATTTCCTGTTTCTCCAGTAAGTAATGCTGAAATTGCAAACATTTGTAAAAATGTTTTTGCTTTTGCTAAGCTTGATACAGGAAGATTAATTTTTCCTTTAGCTAAAAACTCTCTTAATCCAGAAATTAATATTTCTCTAGTTAAAATTATTATTGCTGCAATTACTTCATAATTCTTAATTGTTCCATCCATAACTAACAAAATTAAAGCTGTTGCTACAATTATTTTATCTGCGATAGGATCTAATAATTCTCCTAATTTGGACTCTTCTTTATATATTCTTGCTAATAATCCATCTAAAAAATCCGTAAATGAAGCTATGACAAATAATGCAAAAGGTATTACATCTCCATAAAAACCAGGCAAGTAAAAAGTAAAAACAAATATAGGAACAATTATAATTCTTCCTATTGTCAAATAATTTGGAATTTTAAATTTCATTCGTGAAAAAAATTATATATTTTTTTTGCAACTTTTTCTTCAATTCCTTCTACTGATTTTATTTCATCTGGACTGGCGGACTCAACAGCTCTAGCAGAGCCAAAATGGTTTAATAATGCCCTTTTTCTAATAGAACCTATACCTTCTATTTGATCCAATAGTGAACTGCTAATGCTTTTCTTTCTTTTTGCTCGATGTGCACTTATTGCAAATCTATGAGATTCATCTCTTAATCTTTGAAGAAAGAAAAGAGTAGGGTCATTTTTTAGAAATTTAAATTCTTTTCTATTATGAAAAAATGTTTCATTGCTACTACTTCTAAATTTCCCTTTTGCTATAGCTACTATTGGAATATCGTGTAGACCGAGTTCATTCATTGTCTCTCTTGCAACAGAATATTGACCTTTGCCACCGTCTATTAAAACCAAATCTGGAAAAGATAAATAATTGTCTTTTTCCTGCACCGCTCTTTTAAATCTTCTATTTAGAACTTCTTTTATCATTCCGTAATCATCTTGTTTATTTTTTTGTATTTTGATATTAAATTTTCTGTATCTTTTTTTTACAAATCCACCATCATCATATGCAATCATTGCTCCCACACTATTGGTTCCCTGAATATGGCTGTTGTCATAAACTTCAATGAGATTAATATTAGTCTCTAGATCAAATTTTTTTGCAACTTTTTCAAATAGGTCTTTATTATTTTGACTTTCATAAATTTTTCTATTCAAACTATCTTTTGCATTTTTAATTGCCTGTTTTATTACTTTAAGTTTAGAACCTTTTTTTGCTACTGAAATATTAATTTCCTTATTTTCTTTTTTAGATAAAGTTTTTTCAATTAAAGTTCTTTCTTTAATTTCTTCACTTAATATAATTGAATTCGGTACATTTTTATTTTCATAAAATTGAGTGATAAAAGAATTTAGTATTTCTTTTAAACTCTCATCTGGATCATGTTTTGGAAAAAAAGCTTGATTTCCCCAATTTTGTTTTGATCTATAAAAAAAGACTTGAATACAAGTTTTACCAGACTCTTTATAACCGGCAATAACATCCGCTTCTACTAAATTTGCTTCGTTAATTTTTTGTGAAGACTGAATTATATTCAAAGATTTAATTCGATCTCTTAAAATAGAAGCTTTTTCAAAATCTAATTCCTCGCTTGCCTTTTCCATTTGGTTAGAAAGGTTTTTTTGGATTTTTCTAGATTTGCCAGAAACAAACTCAATAGCATCTTTAACAGTTTGTTTATACTCAGTTTCATTAATGTAGCCAACACATGGTCCAGAGCATCTTTTAATTTGATATAAAATACATGGCCTTTCACGATTTTTAAAAACCGTATTATCACATACTCTAAGATGAAAATTTTTTTGTATCATTTTAATAGTCCAATTAGCTGAACCTGCAGAAACAAATGGGCCAAAGAAAAAACCTTCTTTATTTTTCTTGCCTCTATGTTTTTTAATTTGAGGCCACTTATCTTTATTGCCCATAAAAATAAATGGAAACGATTTATCGTCTCTTAAAAGAATATTATATTTAGGTTTGTGTTTCTTAATTAAATTTGCTTCTAAAAGTAAAGCTTCACTTTCATTTGATGTAGTTGTTATCTCAAGTTTTTTTGTTTGGGATAGCATTCTTTCTGTTCTAATGATGTGATTTTTTTCAGATACATAACTTTTTAGTCTGTTCGTAAGGTTTTTAGCTTTACCCACATATAGAATTTCATTTTTTGAGTTTAGCATCTTATAAACACCAGGAAGCTTTGGTATTAGTGGGAGCTCTTTATTTATTACTTCTTTTCCAATATTAGAGCTTATCATGGCTTCTTTTTTTAGAAATCTGTATACCGACTGATGAACAGTCTTTCATAATTTCTAATTTTTCAATTTGAAGAGTTATTTTATCAATTCTTTTATCTTTAAATAGCTCGTCAAAAACATCTTCAGCCAATGTTTCAAGAAAGTTGTAATGCTTATTTTTAACTAGTTTTTTTATTAACTTTACAATTTTTGCATAATTAACAATTGATTTAAAATCTTTATCATTTGAAGGTTTTTTATCTTCATAGTTTACTTCAAGAGTAAATTTTACTTTCTGAGTTTTTTCTTTTTCAAAATCATAATATCCAAGTTTTAAATCTAATATTAAGTCTTTAATTAAAACTTTTTTTTCATAATTAAATAAACTCTTATTTTTATCTATTTTAATTATTTTAAAATTATTTTTTTTCATTCTTTGGTACCCATTATGTCTGGTGTTTGCCAGTTTAAATTTTGTCCACTATCAATAGCCAATACTTGTCCAGTAATAGATCTATTATTAATCAAAAAGTCAACTGCATTACAAATTTCTTTTAAATCGACCTGTCTTTTTAGTGGAGTTGCTAAATACTGTTTTCTAAAATGTTTTTCAGTTTGTTTTTTATTTTTCAAGGTAGGACCAGGCGCTATACCATTTACACGGATATTTGGAGCTAAGCTCATAGCGCTAGTTTTTGTAAGTGTATAAAGACCGGTTTTACTAATTGTATATGAAAAGAAAAATGGAGTTAGCTTGAAAATTCTTTGGTCAATAATATTAATTATGTTATTGTTGCTACTCTTGATATTTTTTGCAAATTCTTTAGATAATAGTGCAGGTGCTCTTAAATTAGTTCTTAAATGACGTCCCCAACTATTCGTTGTAAAATTTTCAATTTTATCATTCTCAAAAAGAGAAGCGTTATTAACTAAACAATCAAAATATTTTAATTTAGATTTAGCAAATTTTACTATTTTTTTTACATCTGTTTCTTTACTTAAATCTCCTTTGACCAAATATACTTTTGTTTTACTTATTGATA
Organism: uncultured Pelagibacteraceae bacterium; assembly: GCA_913052435.1. GTDB lineage: Bacteria > Pseudomonadota > Alphaproteobacteria > Pelagibacterales > Pelagibacteraceae > Pelagibacter. The sequence continues at coordinate 533 of CAJXDV010000098.1, read as the reverse complement.
ATTCTTTTTTTAATTTTTCTGCACTTGATTTTGATTTATTATAGTGAATTACTATTTCTACCCCTGGACCAGAAAGCTTTTTTGAAATTGCAGCACCAATTCTTGTAGCACCACCAGTAATAATTATTTTATTTGCTTCCATTTCCTCTTTCCTTTTTGAGCCCTGGTTCCCGGGATACCCATAGTTGATCTACCTTTTGGATAGATTTTATTATTTTGTCTATACTTTTTTACTTTTGGATTGAGAGTAATCTCTAATTCTGTACTTTCAAGCTTTCTAATTTCATCTCTGATTTTGGCAGCCTCTTCAAACTCCAAGTTACTTGCAGCTTCTTTCATCTTTTTATTTAAAATTTTAAGGTGTATTTTTAAATTTCCGCCAATATTCTCACCCGTTCCAACTGGCACATAGTCTTTTTCGTAAACACTTTCTAGAATATCGTTGATCTCCTTTTTAATTGTAGTGGCGCTAATTTTATTTTTTTTGTTATATTCTAATTGAATATTTCTTCTTCTATCTGTTTCTTTAATAG
>CAJXDV010000097.1 GCA_913052435.1 uncultured Pelagibacteraceae bacterium | reverse complement strand
TTTCTGGTTTTCCTTCTTTTTTTCTTTTTACAATTTCTGGATGAGGTTCGGTTACAATATATTGATGTTCAACTGGAATAACTGGAATTTCTAATCCAACCATTTTACCAGTTTGTCTTGCAAAATTTCCTGTGCATGAAACTACATGTTCGCATTCAATTGAACCTTTGTCTGTTTCTACTACCCATCCGTTTTTTGTTTGTTTAATTCCTATAACTGCTGTGTTTCTATAAATCTCAGCGCCTTTATTTCTTGCTCCTGTAGCTAAAGCTTGAGTTAAATCCGCTGGTTGAATATATCCATCTTCAGGATGTTGAATGGCACCAATTAAACCATCAATATTACACAAAGGCCAAATTTCTTTTACTTGTTCTGGAGTTAAAAATTTTACTTCAACTCCAATTGTTTGAGCAACACCAGCATACTGATGATACTCATCCATTCTATCTTTAGTGCTTGCTAATCTAATATTAGATACAACGCTAAAACCAACATTTTTTCCTGTTTCTTCTTCTAAAGTTTTGTAAAGATTAACTGCGTATTTATGAAGTTGTCCTACTGAATAACTCATATTAAATAATGGAAGCAATCCAGCGGCATGCCAAGTAGAACCCGAAGTTAATTCTTTTCGCTCCAACAGAACAACATCTGACCAACCTTTTTTTGCTAAATGATAAAGTGTACTAACTCCTACCGCACCACCACCTATAACTACAACTTTTGCTTTTGATTTCATCTTGGAATTTCTACTAAATTTTTAATATTAACGAAACAAAATTTTTACTATATGGATGAGTCTAAAGACACAGACCGGATATCGTCTGTGGTTAAGCAGCAATCCTTTAAAGGACCTTTCATGTGATATTTTTTACTTGTCATTTGAATCTATAATATTTTTTTCATAAACGGATAAAACTATTACTAAGAGCTTTTAACCACTTTTTATTATTTTCTACTTCAAAAATTAGATCCATGCTCATCTCGGATAAAGTCCAGCTTTCCATTTCTATTTCACCGTCTAACTGTCCAATATTCCATGCTGACATTCCTAATATTACTAAACTCTTTTTTGGTCCTTTTTCTTCTGCAATTTTTACTAATGTTTTTAAATCATTACTTATGGATAATTTGTTATATTTTTTTGTAGTTTCATTTCTATAATCATTTGTATGCAGTATTAATATTTTTTTTTTATCTACTGGTCCTCCCCAATAGATTGGAATTTCAATATCATAAAGTTCTTTTTTGTTTATCGACTGATCTTCTATTTTGTTAATAAGTGAGCCTAATGTAATTTTTCCTAATTGTTTGTTTATTACAATGCCCAATGCTCCATTTTTATCATGTTCTAACATTAGTATTACTGTTTTTTCAAATCTTGAATCTTTCATTTCTTTTGTAGAAACTAAAAATAAATCTTTAACAGAATTATAATATTTTCCTTTAAAATAATTCTTTGGAAATTTATAATGTTTTGGAAATTCAATTGCTTTTGATGGTAAATATATGTTGTAGAAAAATATTATAATAAAAAATGCAATAATTTTTCTCATATGAAATGTTTTTTTGTTTGAAATATGTTGCCTAAAAAAAAACCGATAAACATAAATAAAACAAATAGGTAAACATTTGTATTTGAAAAAGAAATTGCTGAAATAGCTGGGCCTGGACAAAATCCAACAAGTCCCCATCCTATTCCGAACAAACTCGCTCCTAAAATTAAATTTTTATCTATATCATTGTTTGAAGAAATTATAAAAGATTGAGCAAAAAATGGTCTAGATTTTCTTTTAAAAATAAAATGAAGTGGAGAAAAAATTAATATTGCTCCAATCATTACAAATATAAGTGACGGATCCCAAGCATCAAATATATTTAAAAAACCTAAAACCTTTTGAGGATTAACCATTCCTGAAATTGTCAGTCCAAAACCAAAAATAATACCAGATATTAAAGAAGATAATTTTGTCATTAAACACCAAAAATTAATACTGTAACTACTCCTGTTAAAATAAAAGAAATTGTTGCAACTATTGATCTTATTGAAAATCTACTTACACCACACACACCATGACCACTTGTACAACCATTAGCTATTTTAGTACCAACGCCAACCAACAAACCTCCAATGATTATTAAAGGTAATGAGTTTGTCAAAACACTTTCAATTTCATTCCCTGATAACGAATACAAAATTGGACCAATAATTAAACCTAATAAAAATAATAAATTATCAATTCTATTTGTACTTTTAAGAAAACTATCGGATGCGACAGAGCTTACACCGGCCAATCTTCCATTGAAAATAAAAAATAAAAATACCGCAAAACCAATTAACAAACCACCGGTCAATGCTGATAAGGGAGTAAAATTTATAATGTTCATTAATTTTTTAAAACAGGAAATACAGGATTAAATTTTAAAAATATTCTTTGATATTCTTGTTTTATACATCTATTTGATATGAATTTCATATTTGTTTGTTCTGCAATTTTCTCTGCTTCTTCATTATAAATTCCATACTGTAACCACAAAGATTTACTTTTTTTTTTAGCTGCTTCTTTTGCTATACCAGATGCTTCTTTTGAAGGACGAAATACATTGACAATATCAATTGTATCTGAAATTTTTTCTAAACTAGTGTAGACTTTTTCTCCATTTATTGTCTCTCCTTCTGCAAAAAGATTGACCGGATATACTTTATACCCAAAATCTTGCATATATTTCATAACAACGTTAGCTGGTTTTCTTTTTAGGTTTCTTGGATCTTCTCCTTTTTTTTCAGAACTTACTCCTATCATTGCAATAGTTTTTGAATTTTGAAGAAGAGTTTTTATTTGATTATCATTCATTATTATTTATTTTTCCATTTAGGTTTTCTTTTTTCTAAAAATGCAGATATTCCTTCTTTCGCATCCATTGCCATCATATTTAAAGTCATCATTTTGCTAGAGTATATATATGCTTTTCTTAGTGGCATTTCTAATTGTCTATAAAAAGCTTTTTTTCCAATTTTAATTGCTAAATTAGATTTTGAAGCAATTTTTTTTGCCAGTTTTAAAACTTCATTATTTAATTTTGATTCTGAAAAATGATCATTGATCAAACCTATTTTTTTAGCGTGATTAGCTTTTATGAGTTCTCCTGTTAAAAGCATTTTCATCATGTTTTTTCTATTTACTTTCCTGCTAATTGCAACCATGGGAGTGCTACAAAACAAACCTATATTTACACCTGGTGTTGCAAAAGTTGCTGTGTTAGTGCTGTAGGCAAGATCACAACTTGCAACTAATTGACATCCAGCTGCATATGTCGCTCCATGGATTTTTGCTATAACTGGTTTTCTACCTTCAACAATTTGCAGCATTAATTTTGAACAAAGATTAAATAATTTCAGATATTTAGATTTTTTATTTAAACTTCTGATCTCTTTTAAATTATGGCCAGCACTAAAGCCTTTTCCGGCACCTTCAAGAATAATTACTTTTGTATTATTGTCTTTATCTAGCTTTTTAAAAGATTTTAGTAGTTCAGATAAAGTTTTAAAGGATAAGGAGTTATAAGTTTTAGGTTCATTTATAATTACATTCTTTATTCCATGACCTAAGTTTTTTATCAAAACATTCATAATAGATTATAAGTAACTTTTTATTTTAGTTTACCTTCTTCTCTCATTTTGGATCTAATTTTCGTAGCTGATATTTTTTGTATTTCTTCAGGTAAAACTATTTCTTCAATTTTATATCCAACGCCTCTGCCATAACAAATATTTGTTATGTTGGGCACCATCATAATTTTAAATCTCCCTTCAAATTCAGGATTTAATTTATCTTCAATATTTTTTTTAACTGTTTCAAAGTTAAATGGATTATCATCAACTCCTTGGACATCTCTTATTTGTATACAAA
>CAJXDV010000096.1 GCA_913052435.1 uncultured Pelagibacteraceae bacterium | reverse complement strand
ATGGAAGAACTAAACAAAAGAAAAAAATGAGTTACGATGATAATAATATTTTTGCAAAGATATTAAGAGGAGAAATTCCTTGTAAAAAAATTTATGAAGATGATTTTGTTTTATCATTTCATGACATAAATCCTCAAAAAAAAATTCACGCATTAGTTATTCCAAAAGGTAAATACGCTGACCTTGATGATTTTAGTCAGAATGCTTCACCTGAAGAGATGGTTGGGTTATTAAAAGGAATAAATACCGTTGTAAAAAAACTTGGAATTTCAGTTGATACCGGAAAAGGGTATAGGGCATTAGCGAACATAAGTGAAGATGGTGGTCAAGAAGTTTCTCATTTACATTTTCATTTATTTGGCGGCGAAAAAGTTGGCAAAATGGTTTCGTGATAGTTAATGTCGATAGAAAATACCTAGAAATAAATTCTATAAAAGAATTAAATCATTCACAAAAACCAAACAATAGTTGCAAACTAATTTTACTGGATCCACCTGATTTTCAATTAAACAGGTTTTTTTATAAACAAATTGGTAAAGATCATAGATGGATAGACCGCCTGCAATGGAATGATCAAAAATGGATAAATTATGTTGAAAGCCCAAATACAAAAACATTTATTTTAAAGGATAATGATGAATTAGTTGGTTATTTTGAACAAATTTTTCATTTTAATCAAAAGAATTGTGAAATAGCTTATTTTGGGATTATGAAAGAATTTTATGGAAAAAAATATGGCGGATATCTCTTAACAGAAGCTATTGAAAAATCATTTATAGTAGGAGTTGAAAAAATTTGGCTACATACCTGTTCTTTAGATCATGAACATGCCCTAAAAAATTATATTTCTAGAGGAATGAAAATTTATAAAACAGAAAGTATAAATTTAAATATTAATTAATATAATTTTGAACTCTAAATATATTAAGATCTATATCTATATTTTTCTCAATATTTGAAATTAATGTTTCAACTTTATTTTGATAAACATCAGTTGTTTTCCAACCCATCAAATTAAAATCATTTTTATTAAAATAAATAGTAATTAAATTATTCTCATATTTAAGGTTTAATGAATAAATTCTAATATCATTTTTTTTTTCATAAGACTCATTCATTTTTTCTATTAAAAATTCTTTATCTAATATAAAATTTAAGGGTGTTTTATCTAATGCGTATCTAAAGTATTGATTATTTTTATTTGAATTTATAACTAAAGATCTTCCATTTGAGACTAAAATTTTTTTATATAAATCATCGTATTCACACAAAATTTTTTTTGGATAACTAACTATGCACGATCCAGATTCTGTTTTTTCTCCAATTTTTTGAATAAAATTAAATTTTATATTATTAATTTCCTTAAAATTTTTAATAATCTGCAATTTTGAAGATGCATTTGCAAAATTTTGAATAAGAATAAATAAAATTATTAAAATAATTTTCATTATTTTAGAACTTCTCTTTTGCCCACATGATTAGCTTTGCTTACTTCTCCATTAACTTCCATTTGGTCAATAATTCTGGCTGCTCTATTGTAACCAATTTGCAGTTTTCTCTGCAAAAATGAAGTTGATGCTTTTCTCTCAGTTTTTACAATATCAAGGGCAGTATTATACAATTCATCTTGACTTTCATTGTCTCCATATACAGAGCTCGCACTTCTTTCGTCTGCAAAATTTAAAATTTCGTCAAAGTAATCAGGTTCGGCTTGACTTCTAAGATAATTATTTATTTTTTCAATTTCATTTTCAGAAACATAGGGCGCATGAATTCTTATAATTCTATTTGCTGATGACATATATAACATATCCCCTTTGCCAAGCAATTGTTCAGCACCTTGTTCACCCAATATAGTTCTGCTATCTATTTTAGAAGTAACTTGGAAAGAAATCCTTGTTGGAAAATTAGCTTTAATAGTTCCTGTGATAACATCAACACTCGGTCTTTGAGTTGCCATTATAATATGGATTCCTGCTGCTCTAGCCATTTGTGATAATTTTTGGATGTAATTTTCAATTTCTTTTCCAGCAACCATCATTAAATCTGACATCTCATCAACAATTACAACAATGTAAGGCATCGAAATTTTATTTTTTTCATTATAGCCATCAATATTTCTAACCCCGACTCTTGTCATTAATCGGTATCTGCTTTCCATCTCTTTAACAACCCATCCAAGTACGGACGCGGCCTTTTTTGCTTCAGTTATTACAGGGCATAATAAATGAGGTATTCCTTCATAAGTTGATAGCTCCAACATTTTTGGATCAATTAAAATAAATCTGCATTTATCTGGCGTATGTTTGTAAAGCAATGAAAGAATAATAGTATTAATACAAACCGATTTTCCAGATCCAGTTGTTCCAGCAATTAGTAGATGAGGCATAGAAAATAGATCTCCAGTTATTGGTTCTCCAGAAATGCTTTTTCCTAAAGCAATTGGTAATTTAATATTTTTTTTAGAAAAACTAGCACTTGAAACTATTTCACTTAAATAAACATTTTCTCGCGATAAATTTGGAAGTTCTATTCCAATTGTACTACTTCCAGGTATTGTTGATATTCTCGCAGATTCAGAACTTGTATTTCTAGCTATATCTTCGGATAAATTAATAATCTTTGAAACTTTTACTCCTGGAGCAGGTTCAAATTCATTTAACGTTACCACCGGGCCATAACTAATTTTTTTTATTTTACCTTCAACTCCAAAATCTAAAAGAATTTTTTCTAAAAAAGTTTCATCTATATCTTTTTTTTCTGATCTTTCTCTCTCTTTTTTTGTTGGTTTTTTTAAAAACTCTATAGATGGCAACTTAAATTTAAATATATTTTCATTTAAACCATGAGTCTTTCTATCAAATAAAAAATTTTCTTGAATACGAGTTTCTTGAATTTTTTCTTGTAGAAAATCTTCTTTAACCATTTCTTCATAAGATGTATTTTTATTTTTTTTCGAAGAAAAATTTAAAATTGATGTAAAAAAATTATAAAAATATCTTAAATTGAAATTAATACTTATAAGAAAAATAGATATAATTAATAAAATCAATAAATAATAACTTATTTTATTATTAGAGTTTATTAAATTTATTAAAAAACTATCAGTAAATAAATTACCAACAAATCCATTGTTACCATTAATTATTAACCAGTAAGTTTCTTTGTGAAAAGCAGAAAAAAATAAACATCCAAGAATTGAATAAATGATTATAAAAAAAATATTTTCTAATATTATTAATAAATTTTTTTTTCTTAAAATATTTAAACCTGTAAAAAATAAACTTAAAGGAATAAGAATAGAAATTAATCCAATGCTTTGAAAGAAAAGATCAGAAACATAACTTCCTTTAAGACCTAATAAATTTTTTATTTCCGCATCATTGGAAAAAACAAAGTTAGGATCCTCAGGCGAGTAACTCATTAAAGAAATGAAAAGTAAAATGGATGAAATAGTTATGGATAAACCAATTAGTTCTGCAATCCTATTTAGTATAAAATTTAGAGCTTTGTTAATAATTTTTTTTAAATCCATGTTATAAATCCTGATTTGTTACTTTGTATCATTTAATTTTTATTGATAAAATTAAATTATGAAAATTTGTTTAGTAGGTAATAATCCAAGTAATTTTGTTTTAGCAAAGACTTTAACAAATAAAAAATTAAGTTTGTATATAGTTTATAACTTCGCTGATAAAAATAAAGTCATCTAAAACACTCGGTATTTCTAAAGATAATTATAATTTTTTAACTAAAAATGATAAAAATTTAAAGGAGTTAATCAAGCTTCACAATAAAGATAATAAAAATTTTCTTTGATATGAATCAATGAGAAATGGATTTTTCAGTAATATTTTAATTTAAATTAATATAAATGAAAAATAAAAATGATTTTTATAACTGGTTTGATCAAATTAAAAATAAA
>CAJXDV010000095.1 GCA_913052435.1 uncultured Pelagibacteraceae bacterium | reverse complement strand
GAAATGTTTAAAAATAATTTAAACTGTCTTAAAACCGTAATTAATTTTTGTAATTCAAATAAAGTAAAACTAATTCACATTTCCTCAACAAGTGTTTATGGAAAACAAACAGATTTAGTAGATGAAACATGTGAAAAAAAATACCTAAAACCTCAATCACCGTATGCTAAAATAAAGTTAATTGAAGAAAATTTATTAAAAAGACAAAAAAAATTAAAATACACAACCTTTAGATTCGGAACTATTGCTGGTGTATCTAAGGGGATTAGATTTCATACTGCTGTTAATAAATTTTGTTTTAACGCCGCATTAAATGAAAATATTACAGTTTATAAAACTGCACTTCATCAATATCGTCCTTATTTATCTATAAGAGATGCATTTAAAGTTTTTAAATTTTGTATAGATAATGATTTTTTTAAAAATGATATTTACAATGCTTTATCAGGAAATTTTACAGTAAATCAAATCCTAAAAAAAATAAGGAAAATAAAGAAAAAAAATAAAATTACTTTTGTAAAGTCTAAAATAATGAATCAATTGTCTTATCATGTAGATGATACAAAACTTAAAAATGAAGGACTTAAATTAAATTCTAATCTTGAAAAAGATATAAAAGATACACTTAATTTATTTAATTACTTAAAACAATGAAATGTAAAGTAACGGGAAAGAAAATTGATCCTTTTATGTCTTTTGGTCGAATGCCGATTGCTAATGGATTTTTAAATAAGGATAAATTTAACGAAGAATTTTTTTTTGAAATGGAAGTTGGTTTTTCTGATGATCTCTCTCTTTTTCAATTGAATGATCATCCTAAACCTACGATGATGTTTAATGAAAATTATCCTTTTTTCACAGGAAGCTCTCAACAAATGAAGTTGCATTTTAAAAATTATGCTAATTGGATCAAAAAATACCACCCAAATACAATTAAAAATATAATTGAGATTGGATCTAATGATGGAACTTTTCTAAAAAATTTTAATTCTAATGATTATAATACATTAGGTTTTGAACCATCTGGTAATGTTGCGGAAAGAGCTTCAAAGAATGACGTTAACACAATAAATGAATTTTTTAATAAAAATTCAGTAATTAATCAAAAAAATTTTATAAACAACACAGACTTAATTTGCGCTGCCAATGTAATATGCCATGTTCCAGATCTTAATGACCTAATTCAAGCGGTATGTTTAATGCTAAATAAAAGTGGTCTTTTTGTATTTGAAGAACCTTATCTCGGATCTATGTTTGAGAAAATTTCTTATGATCAAATTTATGATGAGCATATATTTATTTTTTCTGTCACATCGATAAGCAAAATTTTTAAATTATTCGATATGGAACTTGTAGATGTATTTCCTCAAACTACTCATGGAGGATCTATGAGATATATTACTGGAAGAAAAAATATTCATAAAATAAGTGATAATGTTAATACACTGCTTGAAAAGGAGAAATTAAAAAATTTAGACAATATCTCGTCTTGTAAAAAGTTTAAAAACAACTGCGAATTATCAAAAATAAAAACTAGAAAAAGTTTATTAAAATTTAAAGATAATAACTATAAAATAGCAGGTTATGCCGCTACATCAAAAAGTACTACAATTTTAAACTACTGTAATATAAATAGTAAAATAATTGATTATATTTGTGATACTACACCTGAGAAGATAGGTAAGTTTAGTCCAGGAACTCATATACCAATAGTAGACATGTATCACTTTAAAAAATTTAATCCAGATGTTGCTTATTTATTTGCCTGGAATCACAAAGATGAAATCTTGAAAAAAGAAAAAAATTATAAGGGTAAATGGTTTTCTCATGTTGCTTTATAAAAATAGAATTGTAGTTACCGGTGGCACAGGACGCTTTGGAAGTGAATTAAAAAAAATTAAAAACAAATATAAATTACTTTTTCCAACTAAACAGAAATTAAATATATTAAAATTAAAAACCATTGACAATTATCTTAAAAAGCGCAGACCGAAGTATTTATTACACCTAGCTGGGTTATCTAGGCCCATGAAAATTCACGAAAAAGATATAGATAAAAGTATAGATCTAAACATAATCGGAACAGCAAACATTACAAAGGCGTGTTCAAAATTAGGTATAAAATTAATCTACTTTTCAACCAGTTACGTCTACCCAGGGACTAGAGGTAATTACAAAGAAACTGATCCTCTGCTACCCAAAAATAATTATTCGTGGTCAAAACTTGGAGGTGAGAGCTCTGTTCAAATGTACAAAAATTCTTTAATTTTACGTGTTTGTATGACTGAAAAACCATTTGTTCATAAAAAAGCTTTTTATGATTTTAATACAAACTTTATCTTCCATGATGAAGTTGCAAAAATATTGTTCAGATTAATTAATAAAAAAGGAATTATTAATCTTGGAGGTAAAGCTCAAACCGTTTATGAATTTGTTAAAAAATTTGATCCAAAAATAAAAAAAAATTACGCAAAAAAAATACTGACTTCTAAATACCCACTTAACCCATCAATGAATATTGCAAAACTTAAAAAGATTTTAAAATAATATAAATCATACTTTTATAATAAATAGAAAAAATTATTAACAAAATTTACTGAAGTTTTGTTACTACTTTAATTTTGAATTTTAAATGCAACAATAGCATCTCCCAATTCAACCAGATCCGGATAAAACATTTTTAATGTTGTTCCTCCCGAGGCAGGTATAACAATATATTGATTGCCATTAATTTCATAAGAAGTGGGAGGTGCTGAGCCGATATATGGTAACTTATAGGACCATAATTCTGTACCCGTTTTGGTATCAAATGCCCTTAACATCTTATCAAGCGTACCAGCAGCAAAAACAAGCCCACCAGAAGTTGCTGTCGCTCCACCAAAATTCTCTGTACCCGTTAAAATTCCTTTTGATTTCAAAACTTCATAGTGGCCGAGTGGAACTTGCCAATTAATTTTACCATTGTTCAAGTTAATTGCAGTAAGTGTTCCCCATGGTGGTTTTACCCCTGGATATCCGTCCATATCTCTTAAAGGTTTTGCTTTTTTATCTTTATAATGAATTATTTTTTTACTGCTATGTTTTTGGCTTTGTACCCCCACTAACCAAGGAATATTATTTGATGTCACATACATAATATTTTTATATGGGTCTACTGAAGCTCCTGTCCATTGGGCTCCGCCATTTTCATTATACTGTATTGTATATTTATCATGTTCATGGGGAACAGAAAAACCATAATTTGAATTTTCTACTATTGATAAAATGTACTCTCTGCTAGACTTGCTTAAATTTGTAACATCTTCTTTTTTAAATATATTTCTCGAAAAAGGTTCTGGTATTTTTATCGAAGGTTGATATTTGCAAGTTTTTTCTCCAGGTAATACTGAAACAGGCGCAAGTCTCATTTCATAATCAAAAATTGGTTCGCCAGTATACCTATCCAATAGGAGAGTATTTCCTAATTTTGTTACCACAACAACAACGTCGATCCTTTTATTATATTTATTTATAGTTGTTAAAATTGGAGGTGCTGGAATATCTCGATTCCATATGTCATGACAAGTTTCTTGAAAGTGCCATAATTTTTTTTTATTTCTTACATCAAAAGCAATTACACTATTTGCAAACAAATTTTTTCCCGGTCTTAATGTACCAACAAAATTGGGTTTAGGATTTCCAGTCGTTAAGTAAACTATTCCGTTATAAACATCAGCTGAAATACCGCCCCATGGATTACCGCCAATAAAATCTTTTTTATTTTTTTCTCTTAAATAATATTTCCAATTCAATTTTCCTGATTCGATATCATAAGACTCTATTGATGGACGAAAAGTAGCAACAACTAGTTGATTGTCAATAATTACAGGAGGAATCGGACTCGAGCCAATTTTTATTATTCCATTTTTTCCAAAACTTTTTACGACCTTACCAGTTTTTGCGTTTAGTGATATCA
>CAJXDV010000094.1 GCA_913052435.1 uncultured Pelagibacteraceae bacterium | reverse complement strand
GATTAGAAGAAAAAGAAAAAGAGAATTTTAAAGTTTCAATAAATGCTGTAAAAGAGCTTTTTGAAGCTGCGATCAAAATTGATCCTGATCTATCTAACTAATTTTTTGATCCTTTAAAATTAACACATTTTTATTTAATATATTTATTTAGTTAAGATGAACTTTTTATTTAGTAGAGAAAATTTATTTGTTACTATTCTCCTTTTATTTTCCTTATTAATTAACCAGTATTATGGCAGCAGAGGCGTTTTTCCTCTTGATAGTTTTTCACATTTTGATGCAGGTTACAGGATCTTGTTGGGCGAATATCCTTTTAAAGATTATTGGACAGTTTCTGGACCTTTCATTGACTATCTTCAAGCAGTTTTTTTCTATTTATTTGGCACAAACTGGCAAAGTTATGTTTTACATGCATCTTTGATCAACGTTCTGTTGACAATAACAACTTATATAGTTTTGAGAAATTTTAAACTCAATATCTATTATAGTCTAATTTATTCATTATTATTTTCTGTGCTTGCTTATCCCTCAAGCGGAACCCCTTTTATGGATCATCATTCAGCTTTTTTTTCTTTGTTAGGAATCTATAATTTAATTTTAGCTATAAAAAGTGATAAAAAATTATACTGGATATTGCTACCAATTTTTTTTGGATTTGCATTTTTGTCGAAACAAGTTCCATCTTCTTACGTAATTGTGTGTGCGATATTAATATTAGCTATTTTTTCGCTTTCCCAAAGAAAATTTTTTTGGATTAAATATTCCTTTTTGAGCGTAGCCTCATTTATTTTTTTATTATTAATTTTTGGAAGGATGCAAGGAATTAATTTGTCATCTTTTATAGAACAGTATATTCTTTTTCCTCAAACTATAGGAGAAGAAAGATTTAAGAATTTAAATTTTACTCTAAAAGGTACAGTAGATCGTTTCAAGTTTATCTATCTTGCTTTTCTTCCTTTGCTTTATGTCAATTTAAAAAAAATTTTTTCTGATATAAATTACTTAAAACAAAAAAATTTTTACTATTTCTTATGCTTATTGTTATTAACTTTTTCATTAATTTTTCATCAATTATTGACTAAAAATCAAACTTTCATATTTTTTTTAATACCTATTTTAACAGCATTTTCACACATTAGTTTAAATACCTATAGATTAAACTCAAATAGCCCAGTGTTTATAATAATAATTATAATTTGTTTACTCATTACGACCAAATATCATATGCGATTTAATCAAGATAGGAAATTTCACGAATTAAATTATGTGAATTTTGAATTATTTTCTCAAGGAAAAGAAATTGATAAAAAGTTTAAGGGTTTGAAATGGGTTACTCCAGAATTTAAAAACAATTCCAAAGAAGAGATTATTTTAATTAATGAAGCCAAATCTTATTTAAAAAACGATAATAGAAATAAAATGGTTATGACTCACTATTCTTTTTTTTCAGTTATTTTGGATCAAAAACTTTTTTCTCCTTCAAAATGGTATCTGACAGACGGAACCACCAATCCTGTAAAAAAGGGAAAATATTTTACTAGTTATAAAAATTTAATCACAAATATAATAAAAGAGAATAACATTAAAGTTATTTATGCAATTTCTGTAGAAAGTTCGAATATATATAATTATGTTGATAGCGAATGCTTTCGAGAAAAAAATATAACCGAACTATTAAAAAGTTTTGAATTAAAAATTTGCGATGAGATTAATGGATAATATTTTATAAAAATGAAAGTTATTTAATTGTATCAACGCTTTCAATAAATTTTGTGTAACTATTTAAATATTTTTCCTTATTGTTAATTGAAATAGAAAAAATTAATGTATTGAAAAGTATTATAAGAAAAATCAATAATAGAAACAGAGCACTACCGTAAATAAAATATATTGAGATGAAAAATAAAATATAAATGATCGATATGAAATATAATCTCTTTTTTAATACCGATATTATTCTTAGAGAATGAAGTATTAAATTAAATAAATTCATTTTAGTATTTCCAGTTTCCCTTTTTTTTCTTTCAGAAAACAACGGTTCGATATCAGTATAATTATTTACAATCGCGGCAGGATATGCTCCCCATAAATCTCCGCAAGTAAGCATTTTTTTTAATTTATTTGAATTAATTAGACTATAATTTCCAAATCTCACTTTTTTTCCTGTAACTAATAATGTGAATAAATAATGCACTTCATACATAAATCTAAAAACTAAACTTTCATTTCTTTTTGTTCTATTCACGGTTATTATTTTGTTTGGAAAATTTTTTGAAGAATCTATAATTTTTTTTAGTAGACATGGATCATCCTCGCCATCAGCATCCATTAATATTATGTTTGTTTCTTTTTCTAAAATAGATAGATATTTTAATCCAATCGCCAGAGCTCTTTGACTTCCTAAATTTCTTTTTAAATTTAATATTTTTATTAAGTTTATTTTTTTAAAGTTTTCACTTTTAATAGCACGTTTTATAGTAGAGCCATCATTTACAACAACCACTTCAAATATGTCTTCAAAAAGTGATATTTCTTGATCAATTCGCCCAAGCAAAACATTTAAGCTGTCCCAATCGTTAAATACCGGAATTAGGAAGGTGAATTTTTTCATAAGTAAGTAAATTTTATAGGATATTATGAAAAAATAAATTTTTATGCTAATTAAATAAATTCATATAATGAATATTCACGAATATCAGGCCAAAGATCTATTAAAGAAATTTGGGGCTCCTGTGCCAAAGGGAGTTGTAATTTGCGATATTAAGGAAGTTTCTCAAAAAATTAAAACTTTAAAAACTAATAATTTAGTAGTTAAAGCACAAATTCATGCAGGGGGCAGAGGTAAAGCGGGCGGCATCAAATTAGTCAAAAGCAATAAAGATTTAATTAAAGAAACCTCTAACATGTTCGGAAAAATATTGATTACACATCAGACCGGACCTCAAGGTAAAAAAGTTAAAAGATTATACATCGAAGAAGCTTCTGAAATAAGGAAAGAATTTTATTTAGCTTGTTTGGTAGATAGAGCAAGTTCAAAAATAGCATTCATAAGCAGCACGGAAGGTGGAATGGAAATCGAAAATATTGCAAAGAAAAATCCTGAGAAAATTATTACAACTAAATTTGATTTAAAGGATAAAATTTCTGAAACTGATTTTGAAAATATTATTAAAATTTTTAAATTAGATAACAAACAAAAAAATCAGGCAAAAAAAATAATTGATGCAATTTTTAATCTTTTGATACAAAAAGATGCAAATTTAATTGAAGTAAATCCCCTTATATTAACTAAGTCAGCAAATCTTTGTTGTTTAGACGCAAAGATCAATTTTGATGATAATGCAATGTTTAGACATCCAGAAATATTAAAATTAAGAGATTTGGATGAAGAGGATCCGACAGAAATTGAAGCACGCAAACACGGTTTAGCTTATATTAAACTTAATGGTTCAATTGGATGTATGGTAAATGGAGCTGGATTAGCAATGGCTACCATGGATATAATTAAACTTTTTGGGAAGGAACCAGCAAATTTTCTTGATGTGGGTGGAGGCGCCTCAAAAGAAAAAGTTACAGAAGCTTTCAAAATTATCCTTTCTGATGAAAATGTAAAAGGTATCCTGATTAATATTTTCGGGGGAATCATGAGATGTGATGTGTTAGCGAAAGGAGTAGTTGAAGCTGTTAAAAAAATGAAATTGAATGTTCCGTTGGTTGTTAGATTAGCTGGAACAAACTTCGAAGAAGGAAAAAAAATTTTGAATGAATCAAATTTAAAAATATTATCAGCAACAAATTTAAACGATGCAGCCAAAAAAATAGTAGAGGCCGTGAAATAAAATGTCAGTTTTAGTAGACAGAAACACAAAAGTTATTTGTCAAGGTTTTACAGGGCATCATGGAACATTCCATTCTGAGCAGGCTTTGAAATATGGAACCAAACTTGTTGGAGGGGTAACTCCTAATAAAGGAG
>CAJXDV010000093.1 GCA_913052435.1 uncultured Pelagibacteraceae bacterium | reverse complement strand
CCAGTAAATGATCCAGAGTTAATAAAACATTCATTAAAAATATTAAAAAAACTTCATTGGAAAGGTCCATTAGAACTAGAATATGTTAAATCTAATAACACTAACAAATACATATTGTTAGAAATAAATCCTAGATTCCCATCATGGATTCTACTTTCGCATTTTACTGGAATTAATCAGCCAGCAACATTATTAAAAGAAATTTTAAAACCAAATTCTCCAATTAGAAATGTAACTAATATGAAAAAAGCGTTTGTTAGAAATATTGAGGAAATCACATTACCATTTGAAAAAATTAAAAAACTTACATCTCATAAAAGTTTAGAAGTTAAACAAAACAATTTTCAAAAAAAACATGCGATAAGAAAAAAGAATAATGCTAAAAATTTACCAAGTATAGCTATAAGTGGAATTAGCACATTTGATTATGTTATGCCTGGATTAGGTTATGCTAAAGCTATTTCTGAAAGTAATGAAATTGGAAACATTTATGGGCTCGCTTATGGACCATATGATACTGGAATTGTTAGAACAGATCTTTTTAATAAAATTTTCTTATTTAAAGATATGAGTTCTAAAAAAATACTTTTAAATAGAATTTTAGAAATAAATAGATCAAATAAAATAGATCTTATAATTCCATCATTAGACTCCGAATTAAAAAGTTATATTGAAATTCAAGATGAGTTAAAAAAAAACCATATAATAACTTTGCTACCATCTCTAAAAGCATTTAAAAAATCAAAAGATATTATTGGTTTAAATAATCATAAAGGTGAAGTCAGAGAAGGATTCACTATTCCAAAAACTATAAGGTCAGATTCAATTGAAAGTTTTAGACAGGTTTCTAAATCTATAGGTTATCCATTTGTTGCTAAAGGAGTAATAAATGATTTTGCAGCGAATCCTGTTACCATATATAACAAATATCAATTACCATACGTTTGGGAATATTTTGACTCTGCTGGATTTGAATATGTCATTTCAAAAAAATTTTTTAAAGGGGAAGAATTTTCTATCACTGGAGTTTGTGATAGAGATAATAATCTTTCAGCATACTTAACAATAAAAAAATTATTGACTTGTGAAAGAGGCAATACTTGGGCTGCTAGAAAAATTTCTTTACCAAAATTAGAAAATGAATTTAAAAAAATATTGAAGGAAATAAATTGGATTGGACCAATAGAATTTGAGTTTATTAGAGATAGTTTTGATGAAGAGTTTAAATTGATCGAAATCAATTGTCGTTTTCCAGCATGGATAAGTTATGCAAAAGATGTAGGTTATAACTTACCAAAAATTTGTACAGATTTAGCTTTGTCAAAAAAAATTAATGATTTTTATAATGATAAAGATTTAATTTTTATGAGAAATTGCTTGGAAATAGATACAGATATGATTAAGTTTGGAAAGTTTTTAAAACAACAGTCTTTGTAAAATGAAAAAAAGTATATATGAAGCACCTAGTATTGAATTAGTACAGATTAGTACAATAGGTAAACACAGCATATTAAACATGGGAACTTCTTCGGTTTTCGAAGAAGTTGATGATGTTGAAAAACTTTTAAATGAATATGGTTCACCTTTATTTTTGCTTTCAGAAAAAATATTAAGAAATAAATATAATGAATTTAAAGATGCTTTTACAGAAGAAGGCATTGAAACAATAATTGGTTACTCTTACAAAACAAATTATTTACCTGCGCTTTGTTCAATTTTAAAAGAGGAAGGAGCTTGGGCTGAAGTAGTGGCCGATATGGAATATAAATTAGCAAGATCACTAAATGTTCCTGGTTCTAAAATTATATTTAACGGATGCTATAAAACTGAAGCTGAATTAAATAAAGCAGTTAGTGAAGATGCTTTAATAAATATAGATAGCTTTAATGAGTTAGAATTATTAGATAGAGTTGCCGAAAATTTAGGCAAAAAAGCAAGAACAGGTATAAGAGTTAATTTTATGATGGGCAATATGCCTTGGACAAAATTTGGATTTAATTATGAATCTGGAGAGGCAAAAGAAGCTATAGAAAAAATATCAAAGAAAAAGAATATTAATTTTGAGGCTATTCATAACCATTCGGGAACTTTTAATGTCAATCCAAAAATGTATTCAAAATCTACAAGAATAATTATTGAACTTGCTGAATATGCAAAAAAATTAGGATTGAATACGAAAATCATTGACGTAGGCGGTGGATTTCCTTCATCAAATAAACTTAAACCTCAATATGATATTCCAGGGGGAAGCAAATATAACGAAACCACATTACAACAGTTTTCCAGTGCAATTATGCGTCACCTAAAAAAGGCTAAACATTTATTTAATAATGGAAAGCCGATTTTAATTTTAGAACCAGGTAGAGCAATTGTAGATGAAGCAATGCAACTTATTTCAAAAGTGGTATCAAAAAAAAAGGATGCTAATGGCAACCAAAGTGTCGTGATGGATGCTGGAGTAAATATTTTGCCTACAGCATTTTGGTACGATTTTGAACCAAAGTTAGCAAACAAATTGAACGGCTTAAATGGTAATTTAAATCGAAAAAATAAAAAAAATGGTAATGATCATAATAGATCTGTGAAAATGTATGGACCATTATGCATGCAAATTGATTCAATTAATGAGTCAGTCAATTTACCTTCTGTAGAATTAGGAGACGTTATAGTTTTTTCAAATGTAGGTGCTTATAATTTAACTCAGTCTATGCAATTTATTCAAACAAGACCAGCAGTTATACTTCTTGGACCAACTGGTGTTGAGCTTATAAAAAGAAAAGAAACGTGGAGGGATATTTTTAACTTAGACACACTTCCTAAAAGACTAGGTAAGTCTAATGGTGCGTATTAAGAATTGGCACCAGGCAATTATTTTAGGAATAGCTCAAATAGCATTTTCAGAAAAAATTTTATCAGGTTATTTAATTTTTTTTTCTATTTTGGTAATTAGCCCGTTAAGTGCTTTAGGGTGTTTAGTTGGAAGTATTATTGGCAATATCATATTTCAATTAATAAAGAATGATTTAAATGACCATTTATTTTCTAAAGGATTTTATGGATATGCGCCAGGTATTTTGGGAATCATAATTGGCGGATATCTAGGTCTTGATAAATATTATACAACTATTTTTTTTATAGGTATAGTTTTTTGCTCTTTTTTTGATTTATTTTTAAAAAAAAATTTTATAAAATTTCAGCTACCTTCGCTCGCTACCTCGTCAATAATATCTGCGTGGATAATTTATTTTATTCTTAAAAAAAATGGTATGGATTTTTGGATCTTTTTATACGTTTTTCCATTTGATGATATTAGTAGGTATTTGTGTATTTTTGGTGTTTTTTTATCTTTGTTTATTACAAATAGAAGAGCAACAATTTTAACAGTTTTTTTTGCATTATTATCAATTTATTTTTGTAATAAATTTATGAACCTATCACTAAATGAATCTTCTGGATTATGGGCATTTACTGTCTCAACTACAACTTTTACTTCATCAATTTTTTTTCTACAATTTGGAATATTTGGAATTTTAATAGTTTTTCTAACATCTATTCTTAGCTCATTAATATGGTTTTTTTGGATTACTTTAAATTTTTGGGAAATAATACCACCAATTATTGCACCGTTTACTTTAACCATTTTACTAGTTTTATTAATTATGCATAAAATATTTGGACCAATTATTTATCATCCCAATATTTGGGATGTAGTGAAACAAATTAAAAAGATTAAAAAGAACATATGCGTTCTAACTGGCGCAGGAACCAGTACTCCTTCCGGTATACCAGATTATGTCTCCGGCGAATGGATTAATAAATCAAAAAATATATCTGATTATGATTTTGAAAATTTTTTAAAAAAAAAAATATCCAGAAAAGCTTACTGGGAAGTTTGTTACAAATTTTTTAAAATTTCTAATAAAGCAAAACCAAATACTATTCATAAAGTACTATCAAAATTAGAAAAAAAAAAAATTGTAAATTCAATAATTACTCAAAACGTTGATGGATTACATCAATTATCAGGATCAAAAAATGTTATTGAATTACATGGAAATATTTCAA
>CAJXDV010000092.1 GCA_913052435.1 uncultured Pelagibacteraceae bacterium | reverse complement strand
TAATGCTATTAAGATTGTTAGTTTACATAAATATTGCATGCTATTTCCTTTCAAGGATTTTTCTGCTACCATCCTGCATTAGAATGATACGATTTTTTTCAATTTTTTGAACGACAAAATCAAAAATTTTATCCCCTTCCAATAAAAAATTTCCATTTACCATAGCCGCATATCCATTGGGGCCATTAATAATTTCGTCTAAAACAGGTTCTTTGAATGTTATTTGTACCTTTTTACCCTCCCGATCAAAAAAGTTGGTTTTATCGTCTCCATCTAATTCTATTTTTATCGACTTTTCAACCTTAGGAAGGGATAAAAGCTGTTGGAGATCAGCTGAACCGTATTCTTTTAGTTCAATGATGTTTGTTTCAGAATTAAGAGATCCAATGCCAGTCTTGAAAAAATAACCCAAGACAAATAATATTAGTACGCCTAGTAACATTTTTTCACGCTTTTTCATAATTTTATTCCAAAATCAAACCAAAATTTGTGTACGTGAAACTGACCGAAAGATCACCTTTTTTACCTCTATTCTTTAAAATGCGAAGTTCATTGATGTAGTCGTACCTATCATTTTCATCAATGATATTCAGGATTTTCAATACTTGCTCAAATTTTAATTCAGATAAACTATAACCAAGCTGTATGTATCCTAGATTACCAATTGATGTTTTTTTAAATGACTCTAATTCCTTAACAATCTTATAGTCTGCAATTGGAAATCCATGCTTTTGAAATAGTTCTCTATTTGTTATTGCTTCGATGGATGAATCGAATACATAATCATCAGAAAATTGATTCAAATTATTTTGATCACCTTTATTTATCCCTTCAAAAATTTGATTTAACTTTGTAAAATACTTTTTATTTACATTTTCTGCCTTAGAAAGGGATTGAATTAAATTTTCGTTTTTGTTTGTATTAATGATATTCAATAATAGAAAGATTATTAAGGAAACATTCGCCAGAACAAGAAACCCAGAAAGAATTAATTTTGGATTATTAATTTTCATCATATTGTAAAATTAATTGAAATAGGTAATCGACCACTTTGATATCTAGAGGTAGTAACATTTGAATCTTTTAAAAATTCTAGTGTTTTTAAGGTGGAACTAATATTCTCAGACTCTAAAATGGCTTCCGGCCTCAGTTCAACTAATTCACCACTTATAGAGACTGTATATTTCTTTTGATCAAACTGTTCCGGAGAACTCGCCTTCATGTTCAATGAATGAATATTGACACTTCTAAACGTTTCACTGTTTAATAATTTAATTACGGCTTTTTTATTCTGTTTACTTACCCTTATGTTACCTAATAATTGATTTAAATTATTTAGACCGGATTGTTCTATGATACTTTGTTCGGCATTTTTTATCAATTTTTCCGTCATATCATAATTAGAGGTAGCACGTTTTGTGTTATGGCCAGATATTAAATAAGATTCGAATATTTTAATGTTAAACATTAAAAGAACCATTGCCACTATCGTCATACTGAGATTGGTCAGGTTTAAAATTCCAATTTTTCTTAGATTATTTTTTGTTTCCTGGTCGTAGACATAACTATAACCACCCCATTTTTTTAATGATTGTGAAAGAATTTGACAGGTTTTGTTGTATCTAGTGTTGTCTCCCTCTTTCCTGTCTTTCGTTGTGGTTTCTGAAATTTTAACGTTAATATATTCCATTTCGATTTGATAAGCTTCTTTGAAATAATCTTTAATTGCATCAGAACAATTGGGCCCAGTTAAATAAAAACTCGTATTGATATGTTCATTGATTATTTTCTCTTCTTGAAGTTGATTAAGCGTAACATCTATGGATCTGACTATTCTTGGAATTGTTTCTCTAATGTATGATTTTTCTGGTAGGATTTGATTGCTAACTAATACAGTTCTGTTATGTAATATTTGACGTCCCTTAACCCAGGTTAACTCACAACCTTTTTGCCCCATATAGATGTATAAATTGATGTCGTTTCTTTTACTTTTTGATATTTGATCGTTAAAATGTGCAAAAATTCCTGCTATTGATATATAAATACGTTCTTTTGTTGAAACATTTTCAAATACTTGGTCAGAGTTCTCTAGATAATGCCGTTTTGAAAATAAAGTATTTAACTCATATGTATCTTTATTCTCTGTGTTGAATTTCTCAAAAGTGTAAACAAGATCATTTTCACTAATATTATACTTTTTGTTTATGTAGCGCTTAATGAACCGTTCTTGGTCTTTCTTCTTTTTTAATTTTGTGGTAATTATTTCATGATTGTCGATTATATTTTCATCGACGACCACTAATCTTGAATTTCGTTTAATTTTATTATTTAATTCACTATCAATTGGTGAAATATCAACGTTAAAATTTGATCGCTGCCTGTTATTAAATGTTATAACTTTTCTCTCGGTGGTTACTAAAGCAGTCATACTACCCATTGTGTCGTAACTATCAATATTTAAAACGCCTAAACTTTTAAAATTCTCTATAATGGTCTGAAATGATTCTCTGAAACTGCTCTTTATAGGTTCCTTATCTTCTTTATTTATATCCACCTTTTTTTGTTTAGTGCTCTTTCCTATAGGTTTATTGAGTATATTTTTCAATTTAACTAAAAAAGATGATGATTTTTGTTTTTTTAGATTAATGGAAGTTGGGAGATTATCCTCGTTTGTTTGTGTAGTCGTAGATTGGTCTTCTATCTCAAGGGGTATATCATCAGAAATAGTGCTGTTTTCTCTATCTTCATTCGGTTTGTCTAACGAATCAACCTTAATAGGAGATGATATAGATGTTTTTTCGATAATATTCTGATCGATCATCTCTTTTTCAGCGAAGGCAGTATCCTCTAAAGGATCTACTTTGATATTTTGTTTATCCTCTTCTCTATCTTTATGAGTAGAATCAACTGCAACAATAGTTGAATAGAAGCGCTTTTCTATTCCATTTACAATATTTCTGTCAACAACTTCTATTTTTTCATCTTTTAATAGAAGCTTAATGTGGTAATAGAGTGTCTGTTTTGACACACCAACATGACTCGCTATTTCTTTTACCTCCGAGGCAGGAAATTCATTCAAGTAGGTGATAATATCGTTTCGCAGTTGGATCTTTTTAACATTCATGCAAGTATATTACAACATTAAAATTTATATTTACAACACTTTTTTAAACGTTCAAAAATAAGGTAGTGCTTTGGCGATATCTCAGCTGTAATTAGTAACGGCCATATTCTCCCGTCAATATTGCTTCACGACTGCATTTACCTACTATACTGAAACTCATTTCACGTCAATAATATTATTTAAAAGAGATACTTTCTTTATTCATTATAGATATAATACTATAACGTTAAAAGTTATATTTACAACATTTTTAAACGTTCATAAATAAGGTAGTGCTTTGGCGATGTCTCAGCTATAATTAGTGACGGCCATATTTTCCCGTCAATATTGCTTCACGACCGCATTTACCTACTATAATGAAACTCATTTCACGTCAATAATATTATTTAAAAGAGACACTTTCTTTATCCATCAAAGATTTAATACTATAACGTTAAAATATAGTTATTCTTCTTTAGATTTGGAACAATTGATATACATTACTTAATAATACAACACACATGAGGGTAAAGCGGAGAGGGTGGGATTCGAACCCACGGTACGCTATTAACGCACACACGCTTTCCAAGCGTGCTGTGATCCTCGACAAAAAATATGACATTTACAAAAAGAGAATAAAAGGGGAATAAAAGTTAGGGGGAGTATTTAAATGCTCCAATATTCCATTAAATCATACATATCAAATTGAGGATCATTGAGAAAAAAACTTTTTAAAAGTATAACTTGTTATATTTTTTCTTCATTAGCCATATCATTAATTACCTACAAAGTGTCCTACCATCCCAAAAACATTCTCTAGTATTAAGCCCTTCATCAAATCTTTTAAATTCAACTATAGGAGAATCACCAATTTCTAAGTCATCAAAAACCCCAATTATCGTTACATCATTATCTCTACTATGTTCAATGAGAGTATTTTTAAAATATATCTTTCTAGTAATTTCACGTGGATATATGGTATCACGAGCATATCTTTCCATAGAAGGAACATTGATAGATTCTGGCCCAGTGATTGAAAAAATTGAATAAGGTCCCATAGCAGGTTCATAATTATAAGTATTACCA
>CAJXDV010000091.1 GCA_913052435.1 uncultured Pelagibacteraceae bacterium | reverse complement strand
TTTTAATCATTTTTTTAAATTTATTTAAATTCCATTTATTTTTATCTTTTGCCCAGAAAATTTTTATTCTTGAGGAATTTTTATTTAAATAGGTTATTTCATTTTTTGAAATATTTCTTATTCCAAAAGAAATTATAGAAACATTATTATGATCTAGGCATCTTCTAATTGCTGAGGCATGTGAAAATTTTTCCCCATTATAACTTTCTCTCAAATCAGCATGTGCATCAAAGTGTAATAAACATAAATTATTATATTTTTTTACAAATGGAGAGATGCAGCCCGGAGTTATAGAATGTTCACCTCCAAGAGTTAAAGGGAAAATTTTTTTATATAAAATTTCTTCATTGATTTCGGAGATTTTTTCTAGTGCTTTTTTAATGTTCTTATCTATTTTAAATGGTTTTAGTGTTTTAATTCCAATTCGCTTGTAAGGCTCGCAATGAAATTCTTCATCATAGAGCTCTACTTGATGTGAAGCTTTAATAATCTCTTTTGGTCCATTTCTTGTGCCTTCCCCATAACTTACTGTTTTTTCTAAACCAAAAGGGACAACTATTACTTTTTCTTTAATTTTAAATTTGTTATCAACTCCAAGAAAGCCCTGTTTATTTGATAGATAATTCAATTTTTAACCAAATATTTTTGAAAAATTTTTTCTAATTCTATTTTTCCACTCAGCTCTATGATAAGCATCGCTAGCAATCAGTGGAAGAACACTCGTTGCTTCTGCAAAAACCATTTGTTCTTTAGTAACATCAACCTTTCCCCATGAACTAGCTTCTTTTAGAGTTGAACTACTGCATGCTCCATCTCTAGTGTCTGCTACTGTTATTTGCACCGCATATTTGTGCATACTTACCTCTTTGCCTAAAAGTTCAGCACAAATTACGGTGTCTTGAATAAAATTTTTTGGCACTCCTCCACCAATCATAAATAATCCAGATTCTTTAGATCTTATTTTTATTTCAGTCAGCTCTCTAAATTCTCTAATTGAGTCTATCGTAATATGTTTTTTAGGGTTTCTTTCTTGATGCATTACCAAACCAAAACCTGCACTTGAGTCTGTAAAAGCAGGGCAAAATATTGGAACATTGTTATCATAAGATATTTCAATCAAGGAGCCTTTTTTTTTCGCATTTGACTTTAAATATTTTCCTATTTCATAAATAAATTCTCTGGATGTATAACTTCTAGGTTCAAGATTATCTGCAATTTCACCAATGGTTTTGTCACACATTTGTAATTCGTCTTCATCAATGTAAGTATCATAAATTCTATCAATATAATTTTCTCTTAACTCAGTATCATTTTGAAACTGAGATCCTTGATAATGTTTAAAGCCTAAAGCTTCAAAAAAATCCATGTCAATAATTGATGCTCCTGTCGCAACAATAGCGTCAACCATATTATATTTGACCATATCTCTGTACACATGCATGCATCCTGCGGCAGAAGCTGATCCTGCTAGAGTTAAAAAAATAGTACAATCTTTATCTTTTATCATTTCATTAAGAATATTAGCTGCATTTGCAGTTTCTCTAGATACAAAAGACATTTTTTCCATTGATGAAATTATCTTTCTTGAATCAAAAGAAGTAATATCAATATGTTCAACTTCTTTGCTTAAGAGGTCTTTCTTTCTATTATGAGTTAAGTTTTTATTATCTGACATCAAGCAACAAGAAACTCACTTTTAGTTTCTTTGTTATACATAGTCATTATTGGATCATCCTCTACTTCAAAAATATTATCGGAATAAAATCCATTGAAGTGAGTTCTGAATGTCAAGCCATAAGCACCTAGTTGGCCTAGTTCAATATAATCGTTTTCTTTAATGTTGTTTGGCAATATAAAAGGACCTTTCATATAATCCATACTATCACATGTGGGTCCGTAAAAATCAAATGAAGTAAGCTTTTTTGAAATAATTCTACCATCAGTAATTAATTTTGAAGGATAGACAATATTTGGAACTCCTGCATCAAAAAGTGTTCCATATGTACCGTCATTAATATAAAGTTTTTGTTTCTTTCTTAAATTTACTCTAACAATTGTTGAGCCACTTTCAGCAACAATTGCTCTTCCTGGTTCACAAATGATTTCTGGAAGTTTTTCAAGTTTTAAATTTTTTAATCCTTTTTTTATTTCATTGAAATAATTATCTAATGATTGTGGAACTAAATCCGGATAGATTGTTGGAAATCCTCCACCAATATTAATTACATCTGGTACAATTTTAGTTTTATTAATAATATTACCAATTTCAGAAATTCCTTTAGTATATGATATTGGGTGCATACACTGAGAGCCAACATGGAAACCTAGTCCAACCTTTTTTGCATATTGTTTAGCAAGCCTTAACAATCCAACAGCATCAGAACTAATTGCTCCAAATTTTTTTGATAAGTCTATTTCGGCGTGTTCATTTGAAACCGAAACTCTAACTAATAACTCTAAATCTTTAGCTTGATTTGTGCTTTCTATGATTTTGATCAACTCATCTTTGGTATCTAAAGAAAATGTTTTTATTCCATGATTAAAATATGCCTCTTTAATATTTTCTCTATTTTTGACTGTATGCATAAAGGAGCAATTCGCGTTAGGACTGATCTTTTTAATCACTTCTATTTCTTTTATTGATGCTACATCAAAGTTTTCAATACCACTTTCAACTATAGTTTTTAACACTAATGGATTTGGATTAGTCTTTACCGCATAAAGAACTTTCCCTGAAAATTTGCTTTGAAAATACTTTGAAGCTAATTGTATTGATTTTTTTCTAATACAATAAACAGGCTCTATTGGTTTCAGTTGATTCACAAGTTCATCAACTGACTTAAATTTTTGCATTTTGTTACCCCAAAAAAAATTTAACAAAAAAAAACTGCAAATTAGTTATACAATTTTTATATAAAATCAGCATTTATGGGATATGATTGTTAAAGTAAAGTAAATAATGTCATTGAAATTCAGAAAATTATTTTTATATACATTTTATGCCTGAATTAAAAAGCAATAAAAAAATAAGTGAATTTGCGGATAAATCACTTCTTATAGTAGATGATGATAATCCGTTTAGAGAAAGATTGGCCAGAGCTATGGAAAAAAAGGGTTTTGTAGTATCACAAGCTGAAAGTGTAAAAGCTGGCATCGAGTCAGTTATATCAACAAAGCCAGCTTTTGCAGTTGTAGATTTGAGATTAAATGATGGGAACGGACTTGAGGTAGTAAAGGAAATTCAAAAAAATAATTCAAATAGTAGAATTATAATGTTAACTGGATATGGAAATATTCCAACAGCAGTTGCAGCAATAAAAGAGGGTGCAATTGATTATCTTGCAAAACCAGCTGATGCGGATGATGTTGAAAAGGCTCTTCTAGCAGATCCTGATAAAAAAGCAGCCCCTCCAGAAAGTCCAATGTCCGCCGATAGAGTTAAATGGGAACACATTCACAGAGTTTTTGAGTTATGCAATAGAAATGTTTCGGAGACAGCTAGACGTTTGAAAATGCATAGAAGAACTCTTCAAAGAATCTTATCTAAAAGATCTCCTAGATAAAATTTCTAAATTTTAATATTTTTTTAACTAATAAAGTTAATAGTAAAATCTTGAATAATTCAGCCAATAAGAATGGAAAAACACCTAATTGAAGAATAGGCTTTTCCCAACCAATTAAATTACCTAGCCACAAAACTCCAAGAATATAAATTATTGAAGTTGTTAGTGTAAGTTTAATAAAAGTAAATACGAAATTAGAATTGTATTTTAAATATCCTGCAAGAAAACTTGCAAAAACAAACCCAATTAAATACCCCATGGTTGGTCCTACAAAATAAGCAATTCCCAAACCCTTTTCTGGCGAGTTCGAAAAAACTGGCAATCCTACAATTCCTTCTAATAGATAAAGTATCACCGTTGCTACTCCAATCTTATATCCAAAAGAAATTCCTAAAAATAACACCACAAAGGTTTGCATGGTCATAGGAACTGGATAAAATGGAATTTTTATTTTAGCAGAAATTGTTAGTAAAATTGAACCAAGAATAACAATTAATAATGATTTTGTTAATTTGTTATGAGATATTGTTTTTACAAGTTCCATATTATTAAATTACTATTTAAATTAAAAATAATCTAGTTTTTTGTTAATCTTAAAAAAACATCTTCAAGATCTCCATCATCTGTAGAAATATCAATTATTTTTATATTTTGCTCT
>CAJXDV010000090.1 GCA_913052435.1 uncultured Pelagibacteraceae bacterium | reverse complement strand
CTTTTGATATTTTATCTCTGTCAATTTGTCCTGTGATAATTAGTATTGGAGAAGAAGATGCATAAGCGTTTGTAATACCCGCTGAGGCATTTTGTAAACCGGGGCCTGGTACCATCATTGCTACTCCAATATTACCTCCAGCTCTAGCATATCCGTCTGCCATACAAGTAGTGGCCTGCTCATGACGAGTGGTTATAAATTGCATATCTGGGTAGTCTAAGATCGGAATTATTGCGTGATATATTTGAATTCCAGGGAGGCCAAATATTACTTTTACACCTTCGTTATAAAGACAGCGAATAAGAGATTGTCCTCCTGTTGTAGTTTCTAGGTTTTTTTTTGAAATTTTTTTTTGTATAGATTTTCTCATTTTTTTTATTAGTTCTTTTATATTTTTTGAGACCAGTCATCAGACTAATAACAAACCCTACAAAACCACTAAATCTAACTTCTGTTTACCAAGTCTCTCGTTGCCACTTTCGGTTACTAAATACGTCTCTCCTAGATTCATTGCTAATTGCGCCTCACTGTCCATTAAAATCATATGCATAAAGAATACCATCCCAGGTTTAATAATTAGGGGGTTTCCAGTGTGGATCATGGGTGGAACGTCCATCCAATTTGGAGCAAAAGTTGAACCAAGTGAATAACCACATGCATTCATTCTTGAATTTTTATATCCATGATCGTCAAATATTTTTGCATGAATATCAAATATTTCTCCAACTTTATTTCCTGAAATAAGTTTTTTTTCGCAACCATTTAATGCATCAAGACAAGCATCATACATTTTAAAATGATTTTGATGAGCTTTTCCTATTGGAATAGTTCTCATTAAAGCTGAGTGATAATGTTTATAAGTACCAGCCCATTCCATAGTTAATTGGTCTATATCGGATAAAATTCTTTTTTCAGCTTGATATCTACAAAGTAGCGCATTGTGACCCGAACCAATTATAAATTCATTAGCTGGATAATCTCCACCACCTTCAAAAATAACACTTTGCATTTCTGCTAAAATTTTTCCTTCGTCAATACCTGCTTTGGCAGTTTTCCATGCTGCCTCAAGAGCATTATCAGCAAGCTCTGCTGCTTTTTTAACATAAACAATTTCTTCATCAGATTTAATAACTCTTAAATGAGAAATTAACTCAGATTTATCATTCAAATTTCCAAAATCTTTTAATGAATTATTAAGTTTTAAAGTATTTCTTCCTGTTAAACCGTACGAGTCATATTCAATACCAATATTTTTTCCTTTAAGTTTTAGATCAAATAATATGTTTTTTAATATATCTGTAGGATTAGATCTTTCTTTATCTTCCCAGATTATTATATTTTTTATATTAGATGTATTTTGAGACTGTCTTAAATCTGGAGCTCTTGTTAAAAGAACTATTTCACCATCATCTTTTAATATTAAAGTCTGAAAAAAGACAAATCCAAATGAATCATAACCAGTTAACCAATACATTGACTCTTGCTTAAACATTAAAAGAGCATTCAGATTTTGTTCTTTCATAGATTTTAAGATCTTAATTTTTCTATTTTCAAATTCTTTTGCTGTAAAATGTATAGCCATGTAAATTTAATTAAGCACTGTTGATGGATCAAGTCTAGTACTAAACCAATTCAACCTTACATCTAGATGAGGACCAGTTGCTCTTCCAGTAGATCCGACTGTACCAATAATATCTCCTTGATTGACTTTTTGTCCTTTTTCAACAAATATTTCATGCATATGCATATATAAAGTTGAAATTCCATGTCCATGATCAAAGATTAAAGTTCCTCCAGAATAATATAAATTTGGTTCAGCCAAAGTTACTATTCCACTAATCATAGCTTTTACTTGTGTTCCTTCATCTTGTGCAAAATCTAAACCATAGTGAGGCCATTTAGGTTTGCCATTTAAAATTCTTTGGCTTCCGTAAACACCAGTAATTACAGCATCATCAACGGGAATTATAAAATTATCTTTAAAAAAAACTAAATCACTATCAATAGCTCTTGCCTCTGCTATTAATTTATTTTCTTTTTTAATTCTTTCATAGACTTCTTCTGGAGGAGTAACTTTTTTTTCATCTAAACCATCTATCCTTTGGATATTGTATTTTCTTTTTTGTACCCTTTTTACAATTCTTTTTGTTTTACCATTTGATTTAATAGTAATAGTAACATCATATTTTCTATCTCTGTCTAAACCAAAAGCAAAATATCCATCTTTAGAAACTTTAATCTCTTTTTTATCAATAAATACTTTTGAATCCTGATCAGTTTTGCCAATAATAAAATGTCCTTGAATAAACTTTCCTTTGAACTCAGCAGAAAAAACATTAGTAGAAAATAAAATTGCTACAATTAGCAATATTTTGTTCATTATTTTGCGGTCCAGCCTCCATCTATAAGAATAGATGTTCCAGTAATCATGGCAGCTGCATCAGAAGCTAAAAAACAAACAGCAGTTGCAACATCACTTTCTTTGGCAACTTTGCCCATAGGAATGTTTTCTATAACTAATTTTTTAAATTTTTTATTTTTAAAAAATCTTTTTACCATTGGAGTTTCAACAAAAGTTGGGGCCACAGTATTTACTCTAATGTTTTTATTTGCAAGTTCAACACCCATACCTTTTGTTAAACCCTCTATGCCAAACTTTGTCATGCTATAAATATTTCTGCCAATCATACCTACATGTCCAAGCTGAGATGACATATTAATAATAGATCCACCTCTTTTTTTGTTTTTTAACATTTTTTTTACGACTAACTGAGCAACATTAAATGCTGCCTTTAAATTCAGATCAACAAGGTAATTCATGCTTGATTGTTTTATTTTTTCAAAAGGTTCAGGAAAATTTGTTCCTGCGTTATTTACTAAAATATCAATAATTTTAATTTTATCCAATTTAGTTTTCAAATCATCATAATTCATTACATCGCAATTTATCTTTATAATTCTTCCTTTAATTCTTTTAATTATTTTTTCTAACTTATTTAAGTCTGATTGTGTTCTACTTAGCGCGATTACAGTAGCGCCAGCTTCCGCAAGAGCTATTGAACATGCTTTTCCTAAACCTTTTCCAGCACCTGTTACTAAAGCGTATTTATTTTTTAGATTAATTTTTTTTAAGTACATTTAAATAAATAATTTAATATCTGTGTAAATTAATTCTAAAGCAACAAATAATATAGCAAATAAACCAAGCCATGCTATCCATTTATATTTTTTGATCCAATTTGAAATTAAAGTAGCTGCAGTTGCCATCAGTATAATTGAAAGAACCAATCCAAAAACTAGTAACACATAATGATCTTTAGCTGCCCCAGCAACACCCAAAACATTATCTAAACTCATGGTAAAGTCAGCCAAAAGAACAGTCCAAATAGCTTTATATATGCTTGAGTTTTCAACTTTTAAATTTGCATCATTATTTGAGCTGTTTTTAATTATGTCTATGTATAATTTATAAACTATATAAAGCAGAATTAATCCACCAATTAACCTTAAACCTGTTATTTGTAGTAAATATGCTGTTATTAAAGTTAGAGTTATTCTTAAAATTACAGCTCCACCTATTCCCCAAAAAATTATTTTTTTTCTTTGATCAGCTGCAAATTGAGACGCAACCATACCAATTATAATTGCATTATCTCCAGCTAAAACTAAGTCTATAAATACAATTTGAAAAAAAACAGTTATTTGTTCGCTCATGATTTACCGTCTTCTATTATCATATCTGCAGCTTTTTCAGCAATCATAATAGTTGGAGCATTTGTATTTCCTGAAGTTATATGAGGCATTACAGAGGCATCGACAATTCTTAAATTTTCTAAGCCGTGAGTTACCAATCTGTCATTAACCACTGCATTATCGTCATTCCCCATTCTACACGTGCTTACTGGATGAAATATTGTATTAGCATATTTTCCTGCCTCTGTTGCTAAGGTTTCATTGTCGGTAATATCGGTTCCTGGTCTTAATTCCTCAGGTTGGTATTCTTTGTATGCTTTCGAATTCATAACAATATTGCGTACAATTTTTAATGATTTTCCTGCCATCTCTCTATCTTCATGTGTAGATAAATAATTCATTTTAATTTTTGGTGGCACTCTTGTATCTGGAGATTTTAGCTCAATTGAACCTCTACTAGTTGGTCTTACATTAGTTATAGTTGGTGTAAAAGCAGGAAATTTGTGAAGAGATGATTTTCCTAATAAATCAGTGCTTGCCGGAGATATATGAAATTGTAAATTTGGAGTTTCTAAGTGAGAATCGCTTTTTATAA
>CAJXDV010000089.1 GCA_913052435.1 uncultured Pelagibacteraceae bacterium | reverse complement strand
GTGCTATCAACAATTAGAATTGATCCTTCGCAAGCATACAAAGATCTGCTTACCTCATAGCTAAAATCTACATGTCCTGGAGTATCAATAATATTAAGAATATATTTTTTTTCATTCTTGGCTGTATAGTTTAGTTTTACAGTTTGAGCTTTGATTGTAATTCCTCTTTCTCTTTCTATATCCATAGAATCTAAGACCTGAGCTTTCATCTCTCTTTCTGTAAGACCTCCGCATTTGTGAATTATTCTATCTGCAATTGTAGATTTTCCATGATCAATATGTGCAATGATTGCAAAATTTCTGATGTTATCAATTGTAGACATGATTACGATCTTATTTTTGCACCAGATTTTGATTCTACAGTTGAGATGATAAGTTGGTTAATTGTATCTAAGTCGTTATCATTTAGAGTTTTTGTTGATGATTGAATTGTAACATTTAGTGCTATAGATTTTTTTTCTTTAGGAATATTTTCTCCTTCATAAACATCAAAAACTTTAACTGATTTAATTAAATTTTTATCAACTTCAGATATAATATTTACTAAATCTTGAACTTTAAAATTTTTATCTATCACAAAGGCGAAATCTCTCTCTGATTTCTGATAATCGGAGTATTTATATTTGGATTTTTTATCTGTTAATTTTTTTTGAGTTTTTTTGATTTTATCTAAAAAAATTTCAAACCCCACGAGAGTTTCTGTTTTAATGTCAAGTTTCTTAAGAATATTTGGGTGTATTTCTCCAAAATAAGCAACAACCTTATCCTCTTCTTTATTTAAAAATACAGCTCCAGATTTGCCAGGATGATAGTAGCTTGGTGTTTTGTCATCTATAAAAAGTTTATTTTTTGAAAAACCTGCCTCAACCAAACTTTGAATTACGTCTCTTTTTACATCAAAAACGTCAACTAATCTCTCATTTTCAAGCCAGCTTAATCTTGAAATTTTTCCTGATCTTAAGCCGCCAATTACTGTTTGTTGATCTTCAG
Source organism: uncultured Pelagibacteraceae bacterium (assembly GCA_913052435.1). GTDB lineage: Bacteria > Pseudomonadota > Alphaproteobacteria > Pelagibacterales > Pelagibacteraceae > Pelagibacter. The sequence goes on along the minus strand of CAJXDV010000089.1, from coordinate 3,308 downwards.
GTTTGTGACTGTTAAAAGTCGGACCTATCTCAAATAATGAAATATCTTTAAAGCCTCTATCTAAATTCTTATTTAAATAATAAACTAAATTAGAAAAAATTGAATTTCTTAAAACATTTAAATCTGAACTTATAGGATTAACAATGTCAGTTTGTTTTTTTAACCCTTTAAATAATTGATTTATTTTAGAGTCGGTAAATGACCATGTGATTGTCTCAAGATATCCTTTTGATGCAATGGAACGTTGAAGAAAGCGGAACAACTTTTGTTGTTTGTTTAGAGTGGGTTTTTTTCTTACTTTTTCCGGCTCCTCTATATTAATTTGATCATAGCCTGCTATTCTTGTTATCTCTTCGACAATATCTATTGGCTGATTAATATCTGGTCTCCAAGATGGAATAATTAAATTTAATAATTTTTTTTGTTTTTTTATTTCAAATCCCAAATCAGTCAATATTTTAATAATTTTTTTTTCACTAACTTTAAATCCAGTAGTTTTTTCAAATAAAGAAATTTCAAATTTTATTGAGATTTTCTTTGAATTTTGAATTTTTTGAAAATTAAAATTACTAATTTTACCTCCACAAATATTTTTAATTAATTCAGTAGCTCTTTGAAGACCAAGTTCTATTGATGTTGGATCGATTCCTCTTTCAAATCTAAATTTAGCATCGGTATCAATATTTAAGATATTTGAAGTTTTTCTAATTGATCTAGGATCAAAATAAGCAGCTTCAATTAATATATTTTTTGTATCAAATTCTGTACCAGATCTAGTCCCTCCAACAATTCCTCCTAAACCAAGTACACCCGAATTATCTGTAATTACACACATTCCATCTTGAAGAGTGTAATCTTTATTATCTAAAGCTTTAAATGTTTCTCCTTTTTTTGAATTTCTTACAATTATCCCTTTATCAATCTTATCGGCATCATAAGCGTGCAATGGTCTATTTAAATCAAACATTACATAATTTGTGATATCAACTATTGCTGAGATTGGTTTTTGTCCTAAGGAAATAATTTTTTCTTTTAGCCAATTTGGACTTTCTTTATTTTTAACTCCTTTGATTAAACAACTTCCAAAAGCTATACAACCTTGATTTTTTTCTTTGGTTATTTTCACACTAATTTTCTGAGGTCCTGTTTTTTTTATTTTCACTTTATCAATTTTTCTTAGTTTTCCCGCTCCTGCAGCAGCCAAATCTCTTGCTATACCTCTAACACCCAGACAATCTGCTCTATTAGGAGTAATTGAAAGATCAATAACTTTTGAATTACTTTTTTGAAAATATTTTTTTCCTACTTGATTTACATATTTTGTAGATGAAAGTTCTACAATACCATCACTTTCATCTGATAACTTTAACTCTGATTCTGAACAAAGCATTCCGTATGAAGTTACTCCTCTTATTTTACTAACAGCTAATTTTATTTTATTTTTTGGGATTATTGAATCCGGAGGGGCATAAATTGTAAGTAGATCTTTTTTTGCGTTATGAGCTCCACACACAACTTTAACCGGATCTTTAGAACCAACATCAACATCGCATACTTTCAATCTATCTGCATTAGGATGCTTTTCTGCATTTAAAATTTTTGCTACTATAAAACTATCTAGCTCTCTGGTTTGACTTTCAAAACTTTCCACCTCAAGTCCAATATCGGTCAATCTTTCGATAATTTTGTTTTCATTTAACTTAGTATCTAAATGTTCTTTTAGCCAATTAATGGTTAATTTCATCTGCTTAAACCTCTATAACTTGATGGAACATCTAAAGGATCAAATCCAAAATGATTTAACCATCTATAATCACATTCAAAAAAAGCTCTAAGATCGTTTATTCCATACTTAAGCATAGCTAATCTGTCGATACCAATCCCAAATGCATACCCTTGGTATTTTGATGGATTTACCTTCACATTTTTGAGAACATTGGGATGTACCATTCCGCAACCCAAAATTTCTAACCATCTATCGCCTTCACCTATTGCTATTTTGCCGTCTTTAACTTCGTAACCTATGTCTACTTCTGCAGAAGGTTCGGTAAAAGGAAAGTGGCTGGGTCTAAATCTCATTTTAATTTTATCTACTTCAAAAAATTCCTTAATAAAATAATTCAAACATCCTTTTAGATGACCCATATTAATATCTTTATCTATATGTAGTCCTTCAACTTGATGAAACATTGGAGAATGAGTTTGGTCACTATCAGATCTATAAGTTCTTCCCGGTGCAATAATTTTAAATGGAGGTCTATCCTTAAGCATTGTTCTTATTTGTACTGGTGAGGTATGAGTCCTTAATAAAAATTCTTTATTATTATCTAAATAAAAAGTGTCATGCATATCTCTTGCTGGATGACTGTCTGGAGTATTTAAAGCAGTAAAATTATTATACTCATTTTCAACATCGGGACCCTCCTCAACATTAAAACCTATTTCAGAAAATATTGATGAAATCTCATCAATTACTTGAGACACTGGATGAATCTTTCCTTGCGAAAAAGTTCTTTCTGGTAGAGTAACATCTACTTTTTCGTTTTGGAGTTTTAAATTTATTTCCTTGATTTCTATATCTTGAATTTTATTTAAAATTGCATTTTGAAGTTCGTTTTTTATAGAATTTAAATCTGCAGCAAATTGTTTTCGCTCCTCTGAAGCAATTGATCCTAATTTTTTAAACTCATTAGATAATAATCCATTTTTTCCAAATAAATCTGTTTTGATCTGATTGACGCTATTAAGGTCTAAATTTTGGTTTAATTTCTTTATATAATCGTCTTTTATTTTTTTTATATCAGACATATTTGTAGATTATTTGTTAACTTCAGAAAAACAATAGTGAAGATTAATTTAATGCTGCTTGTGCTTTTTTGACTATAGTTTTAAATGCTTCTGGGTTATCGTAAGCAATTTCAGCAAGGATTTTTCTATCTAATTTTATTCCAGATTTGCTTAATCCATTAATAAATTTTGAATAAGTTAAACCTTCCGACCTAACGCCTGCATTGATTCTTTGTATCCATAATGATTTAAAATCTCTTTTTTTATTTCTTCTATCTCTGTATGCATATTGCATTGCTTTTTCCATTGCCTGTCTAGCGACTCTAATGGTATTTTTTCTTCTTCCCCATTGACCCTTAACAGCTTTTAAAACTTTATTATGTTTTGCTCTACTTGTTACGCCTCTTTTTACTCTTGCCATATTATCCTCTTAAACTATACGGCATATACGATTTAACTATTTTGCCATCTTGTTTTGACATAATCGTTGTGCCTCTTTGTTTTCTAATTTGAGAGTTAGT
>CAJXDV010000088.1 GCA_913052435.1 uncultured Pelagibacteraceae bacterium | reverse complement strand
TTTGTTGTGTTGCAATCATGCATATGCATCAAATTTAAATCCTGAAAAAATTCTTGATAGTGTTGATGATACTTATCGTTCAAATACTAGTCATGGCATCCTTACTTTAGCCGTAACAACAGCAAATTGGCAAAGAACTCTTACTTTGGAACAATGGTCAAAAGGTAAAGATAAGCATTTAATAAAGATACTAAAACCAAAAAAGGAAAAAGATCTAGCAACTTTACGAGTAGATAACAATGTTTGGAACTATATGCCCAAAGTCAAAAAAGTTGTTAAAATTCCTTCTTCTATGATGTCTTCTTCTTGGATGGGTTCTCACTTCACTAACGATGATTTAGTTAAACAATCACGCATGGTTGAAGACTATGATTTTTCAATATCTTTTGAAGGTATACGTGATGAGATGGATATTGTAGAAATTATATGTATTCCTAAAAAGAATGCTGCTGTTGTTTGGGGTAAAGTTGAGGTTGTTGTTTATCGAGAAGATTTTATTCCATTAAGACTTATATATTATGATGAAGATTTAAACCTTTCACGTAAACTCGAATTTTCAAACATACAAATTTTTGATAATAAAAAAATACCATTACAGATGCAAATGATCCCAGAAGATGAGCCGGGAGAGTCAACCACAGTTCAATGGAAAGAAATTAAATTTGATTTAACAATAAGTGATGATTTTTTTTCTTTACGTAAATTACAGGAGTAATTTTATATAAATGAAAACAATAGAAGTTAGTTGGAGAAACTTATGGAGAAATCGTACCAGAACTTATGTTACAATCTCTGCAGTTGCTTTATGTATTGGTATTTTAATTATTTTTCAATCAATGATTGTTGGTTTGATTGATAAGGCAGTATTTACTACGACGAACCTTGTTGTGGGAGAAGTCCAAATTCATGCCGATGATTATCTTAATGATAGATCTTTATACAAATATTTAAAAAATACTGAAAAAATTAAATCTATAGCGAAAAAAAATAATATAGGTTTAGTTGAACGTAGTTATGGATTTGGTTTAATTTCTTCGGGAACTAAATCTGCAGGCACTCAGTTTTGGGGTGTTAATCCTGAATCAGAACTTATGCATTTTGATTTTGCCAAACATATAGATCAAGGTACTTTTTTAAGCAGCTCTTCTTCAAATAAAATTGTATTAGGTAATAAATTAGCACTTTCACTAGCTGCTGAAGTAGGTACCGAATTAGTAGTTTTTGTCCAAGGTGCCGATGGATCTCTGGGAAATGAACTTTTTTATGTGTCAGGAATATTAAAAAATGTAGCTGACAACATTGATAGAAGTGCAGCCATAATGTTAATAAATGATTTTAATATTTTATTTTCTGCCAACAATATGATTCATGAAATTGCTTTAAATTCAAAAGGTAATTTCGAAGCTGAAGAAATACAAAATCTTATGTCTGCAGAAATAAAAAATGTAGAAATAGACACGTGGAAGCAATTAATGCCAACAATTTCTTTGATGACTGAAAAAATGTCTGTTTTTATGAGAACTTTGTTTAGTTTAATATTTACTATAGCTGCTGGACTTGGTGTGATGAATACAATGATTATGTCCACATATGATCGTATGAGAGAATTTGGAATTATTAGAGCAATTGGTGCAACACCTTGGAGAATTATAAGACAAGTTTCTCTAGAAGCAATTATTTTAACATTTATCGCTTCAATCATTGGTACAATTGTTGGATTGAGTGTAGCTTTATATTTTCAAAAGTATGGATTTGATGTTACCGGACAAGGAAATCTTTCTATTGGAGGTGTGGTTATGGATCCAATATGGAAATCAAGTGTTTCTTTAGGAATTGTATTGTTGCCAATTGCATTAATGATGTTAATTAGTACTATTTCATCATTGTATCCTGCAAGCATTGCCGCTCGAATTAAACCCGTTGAAGCTATACATTATAAAAAATGAGATCTAATTTATTATTAATTTCAAAAATTGGGTGGCGTAGCATTTGGCGCAACAAAAGACGAACTTTGATTTCATTGTTCTCTATTGTAATTGGGACAGGTATACCTATTTTTTTTGTATGTATCGCTTGGGGATTTTATGCAGGTTTAATTGATGATGTAGCTCGTTTAATGTCTGGGCATATAACTTATGAGCATGTTGAATATCGTAATTCTCCTTCAAATGATCTTTGGGTAGATGATATTCAAAAAATTGATCAAACTCTAAATAACAATTCAGAAATTTTGACTACAAAACAAATAGTTAATTTACAAGGTGTAGCTCATACAGCCAAAGGTTCCGTTGGTATATCTTTAATGGGAGTAGAACCAGAAAAAGAAATTACTATTTCTTTTTTGCCAGAGAACATTATTGAAGGAAAATATTTATCAAAAGGAGATGAACGTTGGGTTGTTGTAGGTCAAAAGTTAGCCAAAAATTTAAATATTGATATAGGAAAAAAATTTGTTTTTACTACAAACAATGTTGACGGCGAATTAACGGAAGAATTGTTTAGAGTCAAAGGTGTTTTTAAAACTGGATCGAAAGAAATTGATGGTCATTTTGTGCAGAGCGATATTGGAATTGCTAGAAAAGTAGCAGGATTAAGTAATGATGATGTTTCCCAGTTAGGAATTATTGTAAAAAATCCTGATAACCATGAAAACTTTATTAAAGATCTACAAAAATCTGTAGCAAAAAATAGTGGTGTGTTTTTATCTTGGCAAAAAATAATGCCAGATGTAGCGACCACCATTCGCATGGACAGAACCGCCATTAGTTCTTTTATGATAATGTTAGTTGTTATAGTTTTATTTACCATGTTTAGCACTATCTTAATGTCCGCTCTGGAACGTAAAAGAGAATTTGCTTCTCTATTAGCTTTAGGTGCCCAACAAATAGAACTCAAAATTCAAATATTTCTTGAAACTATCTTTTTTGGACTAATTGCTTGTCCTTTAGGGGCTTTGTTAGGAATTAGTTTAGCTAAATGGGTCGAAGGCTATGATATGATGGATATGTTTGGAGGTAAAGCAGAAGACATGACCGTTGGTGGTTTTGGAATGGATACAATTATTACTCCTTTGTTTTCACTACCTTTAATTTTACAAATTAGCATTTTCTTCTTCTTCGCTGTTCAATTGTTAAGCATTTTACCAATATATTTAATTTCACGAATATCCATTACTGATGAATTGAGGTCTGCATGAATACCAATAATGAAATTGTATCATTAACAAATATAATAAAAAATTATGATAACGGCAAAGTTATAACAAAAGCTTTGCAAGGGATTGATTTAAAAATATACCAAGGTGACTTTTCTGTAATGATGGGACCTTCAGGTTGCGGAAAAAGTACATTGCTTAATATAATTGGTGCTCTTGATAGAGCAACAAGTGGAAGTGTAATATTTAATGGAAAAGATTTTAATTCATTAACAAATAAAGAATTAAGTATAATACGACGTAATCAGATTGGATTTGTATTCCAAAATTATAATTTACTTCCTGTGCTAACTGCTTACGAAAACGCTGAATATGTATTAATGCTTCAAAATATACCTTTATCTCAAAGAAAAGAGAAAGTAATGAACTTGTTCAAAGAAATGGAGCTAGAAGGTCTTGAAAACAGACTTCCCAGAGAACTTAGTGGTGGCCAGCAACAAAGAGTTGCAATTGCTAGAGCTGTTGTTACCAATCCTTTATTAGTGCTTGCTGATGAAATAACAGCCAATGTTGATTCAAAAACCGCTCAATCCTTATTAATGTTAATGGAAAAATTAAATAAAAATAATAACATAACTTTTTTATTCTCAACTCACGATCCTATTGTAAAAAAATTTGCAAGAAAAGTGATTTTATTAAAAGATGGTAGAATTGATAAGGAAGAATTATCTTCTGAAAATATTTAATTACTAATATTAATGTTTTTAAAAAAATTTGTAAAAAATATATTAATCATTATTATATTCATTCCCATCAAACTATTTGCTCAAGAAAACTTGGTAAATTTTAGCGGAAATATTCAAACTGTTTATAACTATTATGACAACTACAACTTTACACCTTATTTTGATAAAGACAGTAATGAAGAATACTCAGCAATAGCTCGTATTATTATAGAATCAAATAATTATGATAATTTTTCATACGAAATGCATGCTTTGCAAACTTACAATTACTCAGATATTAAAACAGGTGTTAGTGGAAGAAGTTTATCAATGTTGTCAGCTGATCTTGGAGAAGATTGGATAAAAAATAATGATGAATCAGCTCATTTTTATATTGATCGTGCTAATGTAAAATTTACAACAAAAGATTTAGATATTTATTTGGGAAGATTGGC
>CAJXDV010000087.1 GCA_913052435.1 uncultured Pelagibacteraceae bacterium | reverse complement strand
AGTAAATATTCTTTTTTAAACGAAAAGTATAATAATAAAGAAAATGAAAATAATATAAAATTAAATATTAAAAAAGAAAATGATAAAGATATAAATGTAGAGTCTTTTATAAAAAATAAAAAAACTAAAATTAATTCTAAAGAATTTACTAAATATTTTCAATTTGACAAAAAGTTTTTTAAGAATCAAGAAATTATATTTGGCAGCGATAGTAGGGCAAGTTTTAAAATTGATAAAACTAATAAAATTAAAAATTTAAAAATAGAATCTATTTTAAATTTTGATAAGATAAAAATCGATTATACATCAAATAGACTAAAAAAACGTATTCCAAATTACAATAATCAAATTTTTTTAAGTAGCGATCATTTAGAATTAGACTATTCAAAAAATAAAACTCAAATTAAAGCCAAGGGCAAGTATTCATTTAATGATAACTTTGATAATTTTGAAATTAATATAGTTAAAGAAAAAGATAAATTTGATTTTGAATCTTATATAGATCTAAATGGCAGTTTAATTATAATTGATGAAATTGATTACAAAAAAGAAAAAGATTTATCATCGACAGTTAAAGTAAAAACGAATTATAAAAAAAATAATGATTTTGAATTCGAAGATATAATCTTATTAGCTGGTAAAGACAAAATAGTACTATCCAATTTAATTTTATCTAGAAATTTCAAAGTTAAAGATATTGATAAAATAGAATTAAATTATTTAAATAACAATGGTAAACAAAACTACATAAAAATATTTAAGAGTAAACAGAATTATGAATTAATAGGCGATCATTTTGATGGAAAGTTATTAATTGAAAATTTATTAAAAGGAGATTCAAATAATACTTTTCTAAAAATTTTTAATAATTTAAATTCTGAAATTATTTTGAACTTAGATAAACTTTATGTAGATAACCAATCCTATTTAGAAAAAATCGAAGGTAAATTAATTGTAAAAAATAACAGAATTCAATCTGGAAAAATTGATGCGCTTCTAAATAGAAAAAATAAATTTTCTCTTAATTTAAAAACAAATTCAAAAAATGAAAAAATTACAAACTTGTTTATTGAGAAACCTTCTCCGTTTATTAAAAATTATAAGTTTATAAAAGGCTTTGACGAAGGAAACCTTGTATATGATTCTATTGACAAAAATGGCTTCTCTAAATCAACACTTAAAATTTATGATTTTAAAGTGAAAGAAGTTCCACTGCTTGCCAAACTTCTTACTCTAGCATCATTGCAAGGTATTGCAGATCTTTTAACTGGCGAAGGAATAAGATTTGATGAATTTGAAATGGATTATGAAAGCAGTAAAAATTTAACAACTATAAAAGAAATGTATGCAATTGGTCCTGCAATTTCTATATTGATGGAAGGATATATAGAAAAAGATAAATTAACCAGTTTAAGAGGAACTTTGGTTCCGGCAACAACAATTAATAAAAGAATTTCCAAAATTCCTTTACTTGGCAATATTTTAATTGGAAAAAAAGTTGGAGAAGGAGTGTTTGGCGTTAGTTTTAAAATTAAAGGACAGCCTAAAAATCTTAAAACTACAGTGAATCCAATAAAAACTCTAACACCAAGATTTATTACAAGAACACTTGAAAAATTAAAAAGAAACTAGATCACAATTTTAAAATGTTTCTTTTTTCCCAAAGATAGCTTTATAAATCCTTTATTTTTAAATATTTGATTATTAATTATAAATTTTTCATCATTTATTAATTTATTATCAATTTTAACACCGTTAGATTTAATCAATCTTCTAATTTCACTTTTGGAAATGTCTTTTGTAATAGAAGCAATAAGTTCAACTAAATTTTTATTTAATATATGTTTATCAATTTTAATACTCGGCAAACTTTTTCCTGTTGAATTTTCTTTAAATGTAGATTTAGCCAGTTTTTCTGCATCAGAGGATTCTTTCTTACCATGCAGCATAGCAGTTGTTTTATTTGCAAGTAAAATTTTTAGATCATTGATGTTATTTTTTTTAATTTTCTCAACCTCACTTATCGAAATATCTGTAAACATTTTTAAAAATCTAATTACATCTCTATCATCAGTATTTCTCCAAAATTGCCAGTAATCAAAAACAGAAAATAATTTTTTATCTAACCAAATAGAACCACTTTCCGATTTACCCATTTTTGCACCAGAGGCCAAAGTTATCAATGGAGTAGTGAGTCCATAAACTTCCTTTGATAAATATCTTTTTATTAAATCAACTCCATTTACGATATTTCCCCATTGGTCTGAACCACCTATTTGTAAAACACAATTTTCTTTTTTGTTTAATTCAAGAAAATCATATGCTTGCAAAATCATATAATTGAATTCCATGTAGCTTAAAGATTGTTCTCTTTCTAATCTCAGTTTAATACTATCAAAACTTAACATTTTATTGATAGTGAAGTGTTTTCCAATATCTCTTAAAAATGAAATATAGTTTAGATTTTTTAACCAAGAATAATTGTTTACAAAAATTGGTTTTATTTTTTTATCTTCTGTATCTAAAAATTTTTTAAGTATTATTTCTATACTTTTAATATTTTTTTCAATTTCTTTTTCTTCTAAAATCTTTCTTGTTTTGTCTTTCCCTGAAGGATCTCCAATTCTGGTAGTTCCTCCTCCTAATAAAACAATAGGTCTGTGACCATGTTTTTGTAGCAATCTTAGACACATAATTTGCAACAAACTACCAACATGCAAGCTTTCAGCAGTGCAATCAAAACCTATATAACCTTTAATTTTTTCTTCATTTAATTTTTTTGAAAGCTCTATTTCATTTGTACTTTGATAATAAAATCCACGATCTTTAAATTCTTTAAGAAATTCATTCATAATTTTCTATTTTCAATATACATATTTATATAAGAATAATAATCAATAATGGATAATTTAATTACATCATTAGGTTTAATGAGTGGAACTTCCCTTGATGGTATTGATGCCAGTATAATTTTATCAGATGGAGAAAAAAAGGTTGAAATTCTTGACAATAAATTCACGAAATATCCAGACGATTTTAGAGAGAAATTAACAAATTATATTAAAAAAATTAATTCAATAGAAGATATTTCAGAAAACAAGAAGGAATATTATAAAATTGAAAAAGAATTAACATTATTACACTCTAAAATATCATCAAATATTATAAAAAATAAAAATTACAAAATTGATTTGGTTGGTTTCCATGGTCATACGATAATCCATCGACCTGAATTAAAATATTCAATTCAAATGGGAGATCCGAATTTACTATCACAACTTTTGAAGTTAAAAATTATATTTAATTTTAGAAAAAATGATTTAGATAATGATGGTGAAGGAGCTCCGTTAGCACCAATTTATCATTTTTCGCTATCAAAAAAATTAAATTTAAAAAATCCTACATTATTTTTAAATATTGGAGGCATTTCAAATTTTACTTATTGTTATAAAGACAAGTTATTAGCAAAAGATATTGGTCCAGGAAACGTACTTATTGATGATTTTTTAAAAAAAACAAAAAAATTAAATTTTGACAATAATGGAGAGATAGGAGCAAAAGGAATAATAAACAAAAATTTAATTAAACAAGTTATTGAACATGAAATTTACAGCAAAAACAAAAAACATTCATACGATAGAAATGAATTTGATTGTAGTTTTGTAAAAGGACTTGGTTTTGAAAATGCTGTTGCAACCTTAACTTTTTTTACAGCAACAATTATTGCTAATTATATTAATGATAAATTTGACAATGAATTAGAAATTATATTATGTGGAGGTGGAAGAAAAAATAAAACTTTAGTAAAAAATATTAAAGAGCTGATTAATAATAAAATTAAAAGTATTGATGAATATAATATAGATGGCGATTTTGTTGAAGCACAAGCTTTTGGTTATTTGGCAATTAGATCTTTTTTGAAAAAAAATATATCTTTTCCTTCAACTACCAGAGTTAAAAAACCAATTACTGGTGGTGAAATGTTTAAAAATTATTAATATAAAGCAATTTCTTTTTTGATATATTTATTTAGTGAACTTGTTAAATCTTTTCCAGTTTTGGAAAAAAAATGATTACCCTCTGGAATTAAACTAAACTCTATTTTGATACCTTTTTGAGAACTTAATCTTTTATTTAATTCATTTATGTGATCGTAAGGAACTAACTCATCTTTTTTACCATAGATAATAATTCCAGAAGTGGGACATGGCGAAAGAAAAGAAAAATCATAAACATTCGGTTGTGGTGATATTGCTACAAATCTATTTATTTCTGGTCTTCTCATTAGAAGCTGCATAGCAATCAATGATCCAAAAGAAAATCCAGATATCCAACATTGAGAGTTAT
>CAJXDV010000086.1 GCA_913052435.1 uncultured Pelagibacteraceae bacterium | reverse complement strand
ATTTTTGTCATTTAATATTTTATATTTAGATAAAATAGTTGAAAAAAAACAATATGGAAATTATCCTTATTATGTTAGTGTTCAGAAACTAATAACTTAAAATGAGAACTTTTTAATAAATGATTCGGTCATGTTTTAGACTTCTTTTGTTCTAAAACCTAAACTAAATCTAGTGGGCATTCAAAATTTAAACACAAAACATGGATTTGAATAAAAAACAAGTTACTGCAGTTCTTGGACCAACCAATACCGGAAAGACTTACATGGCTATTGAAACGATGTTGGGTTTTGAAAGTGGAATTATAGGATTTCCATTAAGATTGTTGGCAAGAGAAGTTTACGAAAAAGTTTTAAAGAGAGTCAATCCTTCAAAAGTTGCTTTAATAACTGGAGAAGAAAAAATTATTCCTGCAAATGCAAAATATTTTCTCTGCACTACAGAATCAATGCCTGTAGATAAATCAGTAGAATTTATTGGTGTGGATGAAATTCAAATGTGTGCAGATCACGAAAGAGGACATGTATTTACAGATCGTCTTTTAAATTTAAGAGCTGAAAAAATAACAATGTTTTTAGGTTCCCATACCATGAGAGGCATTATTGAATCTCTCGAAGAAGATGTAGAGTTTATAAATAAGAAAAGATTTTCGAAACTTACTTATAGTGGTCAAAAAAAAATATCTAGATTGAATAGAAAAACTACGATTATTGCTTTCTCTGCAGAAGAAGTATATGCAATTGCAGAATTGGTTAGAAGACAAAAAGGTGGCTCTGCGATAGTAATGGGCTCATTAAGTCCAAAAACGAGAAATTCTCAAGTAGAATTATATCAATCGGGCGATGTTGATTATTTAGTTGCCACGGATGCCATTGGAATGGGAATCAATATGGATATAGATAATGTTTATTTTACCAATTTAAAGAAATTTGATGGTAAAAAACTAAGAAGACTAAATCTATCAGAAATATCTCAAATAGCTGGAAGGGCAGGGCGTCATGTAAATGACGGAAATTTTGGTATTACTGGACAATGTAAAAATTTAACGTCCGAAGAAATTGAATTAATTGAAAATCACAAGCTAGAATCTCTGCAAAAAATTTTTTGGAGGAATTCTAATTTAGATTTTAAAAATTATAAAACCTTAATTAATTCTTTAGAAAAAAAACCCGATAAATTATTTTTGCGAAGAATAAATGACTGCGAAGATGAAAAAATCTTAAAATATCTATTAAAAAATAATTCAAAATTTAAAATCGCTAATGAAAAAAATGTTCTTAAAATCTTATGGGATTGTTGTCAAATACCTAATTTTGTCAAACACACCTATGGTCACCACCTAGAAGTTGTTAGTAAAGTTTTTAATTTTTTAACCTCAGGCAAAGAAAGGGTGCCAAATTTATATATGCTAGAGCAAATAAAAAACTTGGATAAATTGGATGGAAATGTAGATACTTTGGCAAATAGAATATCAAATGTCAGAACTTGGGCTTATGTTTCAAATAAAAAGAATTGGGTACAAAATCAAGATTATTGGATTGAAAGAACAAAAGCTATAGAAGATAAATTGTCAGACAGATTCCATGAAGAATTAACAAAAAACTTTATTGATAAAAGAGCGAGTGTATTGGCTAGAGGTCTTAAACAAGATGCAGTTTTGGAAACAGAAATAAAAAATGAAAAGGAAGTTATTATTGATGGACAATATATTGGAGAATTAAAGGGCCTAAAATTAAATTTAGATTTTAGAATTGGGGCTCTTGATACAGACATTAAATCATTGAAAAAAGCTGCTCGACGAGGAATTAGCTCGGAATTAACGAAAAGAGTGAATCTTATTATTTCGAGTGGAATTTTAAAATTAAATGAAGATTTTAAAATATATTGGCTAGATAATCCCATCGCTAAGATTATACCAGGAAAAAATTATTTAAAACCAGATATAGATTTAATCACCGACGATATATTAAATTTAGATTTAAAAAATAAATTAATAGAATTTCTCAATAATTGGATAAAAAATCTTATAAATACCGAATTAAAGGACTTAGTAAATTTAAATAAATTTGAACCAAAAAATAGTTCGGTGCGAGCTTTGTGTTATCAACTATTTGAAAACAATGGGGTGTTAAAAAGAGATTCTGTTAGCAAATTTATAAAAAATCTTAGCCAAGAAGACAGAAAAACATTAAGGAGCAAGGGTGTAAAAATTGGAAGATATCATATCTTCTTGTACAGAATATTTAAACCAAGTGCAGTAACTATTAGAGTGCTTTTATGGAAAAACTTTTTTCAAAACAATTTAAAATTATTTCCTCCTAAGTTTGGTTTAAATTTTTTAGATTTAAAAAAAAACAACGTAGATCAAAAATTTATGTTAATTTGTGGTTTCGAAAAATTTGAAAATTTTTTTATCAGAATTGATATCTTGGAAAGATTATTTATTAAAATTATAGAAAATAATAAAGGAAATAGAATAAAGTTGAATTCTGATATGATTAACCTGCTTGGTTGTAGCAAAGATAATTTTATAAAATTGCTTGAATTAATGAATTACAAAACCGAAAAAAGAAAAAAAGAAAATGAAATACATTTCAAATATATGCCAAAAAAAATTAGTAACAAAGAAAAATCATATAAAAAAAACAAGAAGGATGACAATCCTTTTAGCATTTTAACCAATGTAAATTATAATTAATACTGATGGTGATAAATATTTTTAAAAGGAAAACCAGGGATAAAAAACGTGGAAAAAAATTCCGTTTTAAAATCCTTGAAGTTTTATGAAAAATCATATATTCAGATGGTGTTTCAAATATGCATGAATCTACTTTAATGAGAAGACTTAGTGGATTGCCCAAAGTGAATAATTAAAAATACATGAAAAAATAAAAAGTATAAAACATGACTTATATTGTAAATGACAAATGTATCAAATGTAAATTAATGGATTGTGTAGAGGTATGCCCTGTAGACTGTTTTTACGAAGGCGAAAATATGCTTGTAATCAAACCTGACGAGTGCATAGATTGTGGTGTTTGTGAACCTGAATGTCCTATAGATGCAATCAAGCCTGATACTGAAAAGGAAGCAAGTGATTGGGTTGGGCATAATACAAAATTCAGCAACCTATGGCCAAATATTACTAGAAAAAAGCCAGAGGATGTTCCTCAAGATCAAGAAAAATGGCGTGAGGTCGAAGGTAAATTTAAACATTTTAGTGAAAAGGCAGGAAAAGGAGATTAAAAACTTATATATGCCAAGAAAAAAAAAGAAAATAAAGAAAGTTAAAAAATATAAAAAAAAAAAATTAAAAAAAAAAGTTTATGAAAAAGAAACAAAACCTAATCAAGTAAAAAAAAATAACCTTGAACAAGGTAATATTTCACGTATTTCAAAAAATTTTGAACAAAAAATTGAAATAGTAAAAATTAAAAAACAAAATACAGAAAAGAAAATTTTTAAAATTAAAGATTATGTAGTTTACCCCAGACATGGTGTAGGGAAAATCTTTGCTATTAGTTCTAAAAATATTGGTACGATAGAAGTTCAGTGTTATGAAATTAAATTTGAAAAAGATAAAGCAGTTGGTTTGCTTCCAATTAATAAACAATCTAATTTAAGATCTTTATCAAGTATAAATCAGATAAATAAAGCAATTAGTATTTTAAAAGAAAAACCTAAAATAAAAAAAACAATGTGGAGCAGAAGAGCTCAAGAATATGAGCAAAAGATTGTTTCAGGAAAAATTTATGATTTAGCGGAAGTAGTAAGAGATCTAAATAAAGGAAACGATACTCTCGTTGACCAATCTTACAGTGAAAGACAACTATTTGAAAAGGCCTATAATAGAATTTTAGACGAATTTCAAATAGTGCTCGGAGTTACCCACGAACAAACTCAAAAAAAACTTGATAAAGCCCTTAAAAGAAATCAGATAGCAGAATAAAAAAATACGCTCCTTACAAAAATAAGGAGCGCATTTAAAGAAAAGCTTATCTTCTTCTTCTTTTTTTAGCTTTCTTTTTGCCTTTTTTTGCTTTCTTTCTTTTAGCCATCTTCAACTCCCTTTGTTTTGAACGAATCTAAGTGATTCGGTTTATATTTCTACCTTTATGTTTTTTTTTACTTATGTCAAACACAAATTATTTTAAAAAAAATTAAAAAACTTAATAATAAATAATAAAATTATTTTTATTATTAAATTGCAAATAAGTAAGTAATAACAGCACTTATTTAAACAATAAAATAAAATAAATTAAATTTATAATTGAATTAATTATTTATTATAAAATTTTTCTAAAATATTTTTATATTTTACAATAACTTTGTTTCTTTTTACCTTCATAGTTGGTGTCAACAAACCATTTTCAAT
>CAJXDV010000085.1 GCA_913052435.1 uncultured Pelagibacteraceae bacterium | reverse complement strand
GAGCCAGCAATAGGATGGCTTAAAATCCAATCTAAAGATTTATTTAATTTCTTATTTTTTAAATTTAAAATGTTTTGTTTAGTAGACCCAACATCAGTTATTATACTTTTCTTACTTAAAAATTTATTCAAATGAGGAATGAGCTTTTCGTACTGGCTCATGGGTGTAGACAATATAACAAAATCAATATCTGATATTTTTTTATCCAATTTTTTTAAAATAATTACTTTTGAATTTATTTTTTTTATTTTTGAAATGTTTTTTTTTGATTTTTCATAAATAAATATTTTTTTTGAAATTTTTTTATTAATAGAACCTCTTAATATTGAGGATCCAATCAATCCACATCCTATAATTAATAATTTTTTAAACATTTTTAAAAATAGATTTCATTTTATTTAAGAAAAATAAATTTTCTTTTTTATTCCCAATAGTAAGTCTTAGACAATTTTTAATTCCATAAGATCTCATTTCTCTTAAAATTATTCCAGAGTCTTCAAGTTTTTGTTCAACCTTGTCAGCTGAAAATTTACATTTATTAAAATTTAACAAGAAAAAATTTGGACCAATATTATTGGTACTTATTTTATATTTTTCTAGTTCCTTTTTAACTTTTTTGCACCATAAAATATTATGTTTAACTGATTTTATTAAAAATTTATTATCTTTTAATGCCTCATTTGCGCAAGCTTGGGCAATTTTATTTACATTAAATGGAGGTTTTATTTTATATAATTCGCTAATTATTTTTTTATCTCCATAACCCCAGCCTATCCTTAAAGAAGCAAGTCCATAGATTTTTGAAAATGTTCTTAAAATAAATACATTCTTTGTATTTTTAAATATTTCTAATCCAGATTTATAATCTTTATTTCTCATATATTCAAAATAAGCATCGTCAATCACAAGCAATATCCTATTGCTAAGTTTTTTTCTTAATTCTAATAACTCTTTTTTATTAATATAGGTTCCTGTTGGATTATTAGGATTTGCCAAAAATACAATTTTAGTTTTTTTTGTTACCTTTTTTAATATTTTTCTAATTGAAACCTTAAAATTATTTTCTTTTGAATATATTACTTTTGCCCCAACAATTTTTGCATAAATTCTATACATTAAAAAACTGTATTGTGGCACAATTACTTCATCTCCCTTGTTTATGAAAAGTTGACATAACATTTGAATTATTTCATCCGAACCTGCTCCACAAATAATTCGATTTTGATCACAGTTATATTTTTTTGAAATTGAATTTGTTAGTTTCTTAAATTTGCTATCTGGATATTTTGAAATTTTATTATCAAAAGTTTTTAAAACTTTTTGAACTTTATTACTTATACCCAAAGCAGACTCGTTAGCAGAAAGTTTTATAACTTTTTTATTTTCTTTAGAAATTGATCGACCGGGCCTATAAGCTTCTAAATTTATTTTTCTAAAAGTAGGTGTAATCATTGTGCTAATTTTTACTAATAAATAGTTATATAATTAAATAATACAATCAATTAATTCTAATAAAATTGACATCTAATTATCTTTCTTGTAAAAGCTTTTTGCGCTGATTTAAACTGAATTGCGAGCGCTATAAAAAACCTGCTAAAGAAGTTTTTTATCTCACAATTCACTAGAACAACTGTATATGAACGATTTAAGTAAGATAAAAAATATAATAGTTAAAAATCCATTAAAATTAGATTGTGGAAAAGAAATTTCAAATTTTCCTTTAGCGTATGAAACATATGGCAAACTAAATGAAAAAAAAGATAACGCCATTTTAGTTTTTCATGCATTATCAGGAGATCAGTACGCTTCAGGTATAAATCCTGTTACAAATAAAGAAGGTTGGTGGAATTGTGCTATAGGACCTGGTAAATCATTAGATACTGATAAGTTTTTTGTAATATGTGCAAATGTTATTGGTGGCTGTATGGGCTCCTACGGACCGAGTACAATCGACCCAAATACAAATAAATCTATAGGAACAAATTTTCCAGTTATAACAATTAACGATATGGTAAATGCGCAATACAACCTTTTAGATTTTTTTAAAATTGAAAAATTGTTTGCTGTTACTGGAGGTTCGATGGGTGGAATGCAAGTTTTACAGTTTATATCAAACTTTCCAAATAAAGTTCAAGTTGCAGTACCAATAGCTTGCACAGCAAGCCATTCTGCACAAAATATTGCATTAAATGAACTTGGAAGACAAGCAATTATGGCTGATACAAATTGGAAGAATGGTTTGTATGGAGAAAATGAAAATAATCCTGATAAAGGTTTGGCTATAGCAAGAATGGCTGCACACATTACTTATTTATCCAAAGTAGGATTACAAGAAAAATTTGGAAGAAAACTCCAAGAAAAAGATAAATTAAAATTTAGTTTCGATGCAGACTTTCAAATCGAAAGCTATTTAAGACATCAAGGATCTGTTTTCGTAGATCGTTTCGATGCAAATAGTTACTTATACATAACAAGAGCAATGGATTATTTTGATTTAACAAAACAATTTGATGGAAATCTCTCAAAAGCATTTGAAAAAAGTAAAACTAAATTTTTTGTTATTTCATTTACATCTGATTGGTTATACCCAACATCTGAAAACAGAGATATTGTTATTGCATTAAATGCAATTGGTGCAGATGTTGGTTTTGTAGAAATAGAATCTGACAAAGGACATGACTCATTTTTGCTAGATGTTCCAGATTTTCTTAATACGCTAAAAAATTACATGGATTCCACTTATTCACATTTAAATGAAAAAAGAATATAAAATTATATCTGAATTAATTGAAGAAAAATCAAGAACACTTGATGTGGGGTGTGGAAATGGAGATTTAATGAAATATTTATTTGAGAATAAAACTAAACATATAAGAGGATTAGAAATCTCAAAAAAAAGTGTTCAAAATTGTCTATCAAAAGGTTTGCCCGTAATAGAGGGTAATGCAGAAAATGACTTAAAACAGTTCCCAAATCATTCTTTTGACTATGTTATCCTAAGTCAAACACTTCAAGCTTTTTTGAACCCTGAAAAAGTTATAACCGAATTATTAAGAATTGGAAAGAAAGCAATAGTAACAATTCCTAATTTTGGACATTGGAAAGTAAGACTTGAATTATTAATAAAAGGGACAATGCCAGTAACCGAAAATCTTCCTAATGAATGGTATAATACGCCTAATTTACATATGTGCACAATAAAAGATTTTTTTAATTTTTGTGAAAAAAGAAATATTAAAGTTTTTAAATCTTTTGCATTAAATAAAGAAAAAATTTCGATAATTAATAGATCAAATTTAAAATTCAAAAATTTAATTTCGGAATTAGGTATTTTTTTAATAGAGAATTAAATGAAAATTGAAATAATCAAGTGCTTGCAAGATAACTATTCATATCTTGTAATTGATGTAGAAAATAATTTTGCATGTGTAATCGATCCGAGCGAGTCTAAACCAATAATCAATTATATTGAAAAAAATAAAATAGAATTAAAATTTATATTAAACACCCATCATCATTTTGATCATGTTGATGGAAATAATGAGCTTAAAAAAAAATATAATTCAAAAGTAATTGGTTTTAAAAAAGATAAAAATAGAATTCCTGAAATAGATATTTGTTTGGATGATAGAGAAATTTGGAAGGGTGAACAATTTGAATCAAAAATTTACCATATACCTGGACATACGTCAGGACATGTTTGCTATCATTTTTTTAATCAAAATATTTTATTTACAGGAGATACTTTATTTTCTTTAGGCTGTGGTAGAATCTTTGAGGGAACTTATGAACAGATGTTTTCATCTTTACAATTAATAAAATCTTTTCCAAAAAATACAAAAATTTATTGTGGTCATGAGTATACTTTAAAAAATTCTGATTTTTGTATTAAGTATGATAAAAATAATTCTGCTCTTAGAAATAAAATTAAATCAATAAAAAATAAATTAAATAGAGGTATTCCATCTATACCATCAACAATCGAAGAAGAACTCAATTGCAATATTTTTTTAAAGTCAAAAGATATTGAAACATTTTCAAAATTGAGAGATTTAAAGGATAATTTCTAACTTATTCGTCTTGACTAAAAGATGTCTCTGATTATATTGCTGTTTATAAAAATTGAGATAAACAATGTCATTTGCAATTATACAAACGGGTGGGAAACAGTACAAAGTTAAAGCTGGTGAAATAATTAAAATTGAAAGATTAGAAGATTCTAAACCTGAATCAAAAGTTGAGTTTAAAGAAATTTTAGCTTATGGCGACAATAAAAGCATAGAATTAGGAGAGCCCACAATATCTGGTGCTAAAGTCGAAGCAGATTTATTAGAAAATGGAAAGAATAGAACAGTTCTTATTTTTAAGAAAAGAAGAAGAAAAAATTCAAGAAGAAAAAA
>CAJXDV010000084.1 GCA_913052435.1 uncultured Pelagibacteraceae bacterium | reverse complement strand
TGAAGGAATTAGATCAATACTGAAGCTACATAAGAAAGTAGTTTAATTTTTTATTAACACTTCGCCGGGAAATTCTGAACTAATTTTTAATTAAAGATACAACGTTGTTACTATTATTTTCTTTATCAATTTTAAGCTCACTTTTGCTTACTATCGTTTCAAAAAGTTTTAGTATGGCATCATTTCTAAACTTGAGATAAATTTGAACTACACTATCGCCAATATTTCTTACGTCTTTTTCATCTCTCCACTCAGTATACAAACCAGGTTCTTTTCTAGTTGAAAGCTCAATTTTTTTCCAAGCAAGTCGTTCCGCTAAAATTTCACAGAGTAAAACTTTAAAGTGTGTTGTAGTTTCACCTTGAAAATGTCCACTTGAAAGTCGGCTGCCCAAAATTCCTTTTAGTTGTGGGTGTAATGCACTTATTTTAAGAAGATGTGGTGTTTTTCTATCCCAAATAGCTCTGTACTTTCTAAAATCTTCTTCTACTATTTTGATCTCGATACCTTTTGATTCCTCTTTTTCTACAACATTAACTTTGCAAGTATCATTAAGTTCATTCAAATCTATTGTAATTTTTGAATCGGAGTTAAGTCGTCTTCCTTGTACTGTAATTTCTGCAAGTGCAAAATTCGACCCCTTCTTTATTTTAAATAACGGAAATGATCTCCCTAAATGCGCAACATTTTCATGGTTAGAATTTGAAATTTTGGACTCTGTATCAGCATCTATAAACTCAGGAACTTTGGCAAAAACTTTTATTGTCCTTTTCTTGTTAATTAAAACATTATAATTTTTATGCTCAAACTCCAAATTTTTTTCAAATTCTCTATTTAATATTTCATAAACTTCTGTAACCGGTAAAGTTGTTAATTGGTTATTTTTTCCAAAAATTTTAATTTCCCCATTTTTAAAAGGACTTATAGCTTTTATTAAGAACCTACACTTCAAAACATTTTCATTTTTTTTTGTTGGAACTAAATGAATTTTGTCCTTTTCAAACTCCAAGCATTCTTCGTTTTTAGACATTTTGAGATATATATATTCATGATCTACATTTAATTTTTCTCTATTTATATACATGCTCACATATTTTTCTTCTCCGACTTGCATTTTAAGGTAAGGCGGAAATAATATAATTCCTTTCTTTTTTAATTTATCTTGATCTCCACCATGCAACGATTCATCTATATCTGACTCTTCTTTTAAGAAATCATCAAATATTTTTGCAGCTTTTTTAAGTGTCTTTTCAGTTTCCTTGGAACCAATATCTTTACTCTGTCTAAATTTTTCTCTTTCTTTATCAAGAATTTTTTTTATTTCCATAAGTGGTTTTTCAAATAAGGCCTTGGTAAATGGATGATTGCGACTTAATCCAGCTAGCCTGTTTTCATCAATAATTAATTCTGGATTGTTTTCTGGTATTGGTTTATTTGAAGAAGTTGCCTGATCAAATTCTTCTGCTAATTGATTAATATAGTCACATTCCAGCTCACCTATATAGCTAAGAAGCAATTGTTCATCTTTATATTTTTCATCTAAAAAACTTCTTTCATGACAGGCGATACCAGATTTTACAATAATTCCATGTTGGTTAAACGGTTTATTATATTCAGGCAAAGGTTTTTTAGATTTTTTCAAAACAAATTTTGCTTTTGCATTTGGGTAACCATTAACAATAAAATCTAAATTTACTACCGTTTCTAAACTAGAGGGCTCTCTATATACCAAGTGAAGTGTGGTTTTTTTGTTAGCATCTCTTAAATTAACTTTAGCACCTTCAGATTTTTCATTAAGCAATGAATTAACTGCAAAATGTTGTGGTAATAATTCAATAAGTTTATCAATTTGAGGTAATTTAATTTTTTGTCTTTTTGGATTTATATAAAGCGTTGCAACGGTACCGTCTCCTCTTTTCAACTTTAGTTCTTTTCTATGTTTGCTGGTGACTTTTGTTGACCCATGTTCAATTTCTGTATTTTGTTTTAACTTAAGTTGGGAAAATTCATCATCCTTTATAGTTTGAACAAATAGGTCGCCCAATGCAGTACAATCTGATGCACCTTTTCCCATAAAACCTCTGTCTCCAACTTCACTTGTTCTTTCTCTGTACATACTAAAACTTTTAAGTAATTTTTGATGTGACATACCTTCAGCCTGATCATAAATTCTTAAATAAGGATTTTTCAAGCTTCTATAATATTCGATTAAAATAGGACCAAACTGCTGAGCTCTTTTTTTATTTCTAAAAAGTCTGTTATATGAATCTCCGGGATTAGTAAGCAACTCTACAACGGCCTCATAAATTGACCTTATTGCAGTTTCTCTTGAGTGAAGCATTTGCCTTATGTGAACTTTTAGTTTGGTTTTTTCAATTTTCATTTTCTAGCCCTAAATTTTACCTTTTGTTCATTCAAAAATAGTTTGTAATTAAGAATGTCTGTGAATTTTTGTTCTAATACTTCGAAAAATTCAATCATATCTTTATTTTTTAAGTGCTCAACTTGCGCCGATTGTTTAAAAAATTTTCTTCTCATTTGTTCATCTTTGTCTGGACTGCAGTCTAAAAATTCTGCTAGTTCGTAAACATCAAATTTTGATTTTCCATTTAAATTTTTATTTTTTTGGTATTTTCTAAACATTGTTTTATTTTTTATTAACTTCGTCAGGAGAGCTATCTCTGATTTGGAAAGTTTAGATTTATGAGATTTTGTATCCAATAAGTATGATAACTTATTGAAAACCTTAACTCCCTCTGCAGTTAATCTCCATCCATCTGAAGACAAATTTCTGGCATAACTTCCTGAGATTAACTTGTATTTGTCTCTAGCGTTTAAAAGTGGCCGTCTTGCAGCTTCTTTATCGGGAAATTTTGAAAATTTTTCTAAACTCCAAGCAAACTCTTTTGGACTCCATTCAAATGCCTTTGCAGTAATTTCCTCTGTATATATTTGATCTTTTAGACCGCCCAGATGTCCTAGAGCCAAAACTAAAATTAACTCTTTAGTCAATTCATCTCTGTTTGAAAATTTCTTGCTTTCTATTTTTTTATGTAAATTATCTAATTCGCTCATTTAAAATCAAACTCGTCTCTATTTCTGCCCGATTTAGAATTTCTAAATTTTTTCTCTCTATTTGTCATAATTAATTATTTTCATTATCCATATCCCAGTATGATTTTTTTGGTTCTATTCTTTTTTTTTTTCCTGCATTCTTCCAGCCCCTGTACATTTCTTGGTACCACGCACCCATATCTTTCATAATCTTTTTTCTCTCTTTGTCGTCGTAATCGTAGTATCTTTTGTTTGCAAGATTTCTTACAGATCTCATAATATTTCTAAGTTTTAAAAGCCTTATTCCTGAAAAGTGTTTAAATTTTTTTCTAGGGTTCCAGTCTTTAGTCTTCTGTCGATCTTTTCTAAACTGAACTATGTTTTTCATTGTTTTATGTTATCACAAAATTTACCTTGCATGCAACTAATTTATGTGGTTTAAATAAGTACACATATGCAGTATACAAGCAATGTATGTGTATTATAGCAAATATTTACAACTGTGGGGTGTGTTGAATGTTTAGTTTCTTTTGGCAGGTGATCACCAGCATCCTGTTGTTTGTGTTGTTAATTTTAGGATTAATTAAATTTATTGAATTTCTAATATGAACAAACAAAATAATATTATCAATTTCGAAGATCTCTATATTAAAAGGAGATTAACTAATGATTTTTTTTTAAATTTTGATTCTGTTTGTCGACGTTCCGGATGGAAACCTGAAGATGTTAAAGGTCAATATTTTTTAGCTGTACGTAAGGGATTAGTTGTTTACACACCACGTCAATATGAGTGGATTAAGTTTTATGCACAGATGGCGAAAAAGATAGACGCGTATGATTAAATTCATATTTTTTGGGAGTTAAAATCTCTCTCTGTGCATCATTAGCTGAGTATAGCTAGCAGCAGGAGATACTCCTCCTGCTGTTACCCTAATTCAAAAATAAAAAAAATGCTGCATATCATAAAAGATTTTATTAATAAGACATTTAGTTTTAAGGATAAAAAAATCAATAAGCCAAAGCTAACTCTGGTGATTAATAAAACTGACAATCAGGAAGGAAAGTCTGAAAACACATATTTTTCGTATCATGAAGAACATTTTACGTTTGAAGAAGATATTTCCGAAGAATATAGAAACGAACTAAAAAATCATCTTATAGAAAGCTTAGAAAATAAAGTTCATCCTTGGGATTTTGAAAAAAACTTAGATTTTAAACTTAAAGAACCAGATAAAATTTATTATCTGTTTATGTATTATCTCATGTATATAGATATTTTCGAGCAAGATTTGTTTAATAAGTATACTAAACTTTGGTATGAAAATAATTTAGATGATACGACTAAAAGTGATGA
>CAJXDV010000083.1 GCA_913052435.1 uncultured Pelagibacteraceae bacterium | reverse complement strand
ACTATAATACATATCAAACTCAATAGGATGAGGTGTATGTTCGTAGTTGTGTATCTCTTCAAATTTTAACGCAATATAAGCATCTATTTGATCATCAGTAAATACATTTCCTTGTTTTAAGAAATTTCTATCTTTATCTAAACACTCCATTGCTTCTCTTAAAGATCCACAAACTGTTGGAATTTTTTTAACTTCTTTTTCAGATAAAGAATAAAGATCTTTATCTAAAGATTTACCAGGATCAATTTTATTTTTAATACCGTCTAATCCAGCCATTAACATTGCTGCGAAAGACAAATATGGATTTCCAGAAGAATCAGGAAATCTAACTTCACATCTGGCACCTTTTTTACTTAAAGTGATTGGTATTCTACAAGATGCAGATCTATTTCTTGCTGAGTATACAAGTAACACTGGCGCTTCAAAACCTGGTATTAATCTCTTATAGCTATTTGTTGTAGCATTTGAAAAAGCATTAATTGCTTTAGCGTGTTTTAAAATTCCACCAATATAGTATAGGGCTGTTTGAGATAAACCAGCATATTTGTTTCCTGAAAATACTGGAGATTTTCCATTCCAAATAGATTGGTGAACATGCATTCCAGAACCATTATCTCCTTTTACAGGTTTTGGCATGAAAGTTGCTGTTTTGCTAAAAGAATGAGATACCATTTGAACAACATATTTATAAAGTTGAACGTTATCAGCTTGATTTACCAATGTACTAAATAACATACCTAACTCATGTTGACTAGGTGCCACTTCATGGTGATGCTTTTCAACTGTAATTCCAACATCTCTTAAACCTTTAAGATATTCTCCTCTCATGTCCTGTGCACTGTCAACAGGAGGTACTGGGAAATATCCACCTTTTATTCCTGGTCTGTGACCCATATTTCCATTCTCGTATTTTCTACCAGAATTATATGGTCCTTCCATACTATCTATTGAAAAACTAGTTTCATTCATGTCATTTTTAATTCTAACATCATCAAAAACAAAAAATTCTGGTTCAGGACCAAAATAAGCTTTATCACCTATTCCAGTTTTTTTTAAATATGCCTCTGCTTTTTTAGCTATCCCTCTAGGATCTCTTTCATATGAATCTTTTTTAACCGCATCAAGAATGTCACAGAATAAAACTAAAGTATTATGAGAAGTGAATGGATCAATAACCTTTCTACTTAAGTCAGGTTTTAAAATCATGTCAGATTCATTAATTGCTTTCCAGCCTGCTATTGAAGAACCATCAAAGAAAACTCCATCATTTAACATTCCTTCATCAACAATTGTTGAGTCCATTGTTAAATGTTGTAATTTTCCTCTTGGATCTGTAAATCTTAAATCTATGTACTCGATTTCTTTGTCTTTCATTAGTTTTAGAACATTGCTAGCACTCATAATCTCTCCTGTAAAATATTGTTATGCGCTTTTATCAATAAAGTATTATAATTTTAATGCAAATAATATAGATAACACCTATGCATTTATTACATACATATAATTATATAATGCTAAAATAATTTAAATTTTCTATCAATTTTTAATTGAACTATGAGTTTACTAGACAAAGAGCCAGTTAAAAGAGCCGAAACAGCTTTAAAAGAATTTGATAAATCTATGAATGTAATTGAATTAGACAGCTCAGCTAGAACAGCAGAGGATGCGGCAAATTCATTAAACTGCGAAGTCGGAGCGATAGTAAAA
Source organism: uncultured Pelagibacteraceae bacterium (assembly GCA_913052435.1). GTDB lineage: Bacteria > Pseudomonadota > Alphaproteobacteria > Pelagibacterales > Pelagibacteraceae > Pelagibacter. Next base: position 2,835 of record CAJXDV010000083.1, on the reverse strand, counting down.
AGTTTACTTTTTAGAACTGAAGAATCTTTTTTGCTATGTTTAGTATCTGGGGACAAAAGATGTTCTCTAAATAAATTGAAAAAAATTACTCAAATAAAAGATATCAGCATGGCATCGCCAGAGGATGTAAAAATTCAAACTGGATATACAATTGGAGGAGTATCTCCAGTTGGTCACTTGAAAAAGTTAAATATATTTGTTGATAATTCTTTAGAAAGATTTGATGATATTTTTGCAGCAGCTGGTCATCCAAATTGTGTTTTTAAAATTAATTTTAAAAATCTTGTATTGATTACGCAAGGTGAAACTAAGGATATTACATAATGAGAGAACCCAAATTAATAGATTATTTATTGCTAATATTTTTATCATTAATTTGGTCTTCAGCATTTTTTAATATTAAAATTGCAACATATTCTTACAGTCCTGTTATGATTGCTTTTCTTAGAATTTTTTTTGGTGCTATTCCTGTAGTTGGATTATGTTTATTTAAAAAAATAAAAATAGAAGCATTTTCAAAAGACTGGTACTGGTTTGCAACAATTGGAATAGTAAATCTGGTCATACCATTTTTTTTAATTGCTTATGGAGTCCAAAAAATTCAAAGTAATTTAGCAGCAATATTAATGGCAACAACACCGCTTAGCGCAACAGTCTTGGCACATTTTTTTGCTGATAACGAAAAAATTAATTATACTAAAGTTTTTGGTGTTCTTATTGGTTTTTCAGGAATAGTTTTTCTTTTTTCAGATAACATTTTAATTAATGAAAATAATTTTAATTCTGCACTTTTAATTTTACTTGGATCTACTTTTTATGTTATTGGAGGATTATTGACCTTGAAAGTAAGCAATAAAGAAAACGAAAATGTAACTTCATCAATATTGATATGGGCGACAATATTCATTTTGCCATTAAGTATAATACTTGGTTATTTTAACTCTTCAGACGCTTTAGCATTTACGCAAGATTTGCATTTTTCACATAGAATGGATTCTACTCTTTCATTGATTTATTTAGGAACAGTTCCCACAGGTATTGCATGGCTAATTAGATTTAGAATATTAAAAAATAACGGTTTAGTTTTTCAAGCACAAGTAGCCTATTTAATTCCAATATTTGGAATAATATTGGGTTACATATTTTTGAAAGAATTAATTACCCCAAAGGTTTTAGTAGCTGTTGTTGCTGTAATTATTGGAATTTATCTTGTTAAAAAATCAAATAGTAAAAAAATTACTTCAGTCTAGAAATTTCTTTTATGTGAGAAGGTCTTATTTCACAGCATCCACCTAATATGGTTGCACCATTTTCCTTAAATTTTTTTGCATATTCATAAAACTTAGATTCGTTTAAATCTGTATTTACTCCTAAAACTGTATTTGGATTACCTGCATTCCCCCATTGATCTTTCGAGGCAACAGTATAATCTTCTGGTATCTTTTTAAATGCATTTAATTTAAATCCATATGGTATCTCTTGTTTTTGTAAATCATTAGCGACCAACTCATATGCCTTAGGAGAAACACATGCTGCAATAATTCCAAGCCAGTTATTATTTTTATATTTTTTAACCATATCTTTAATTTTTTCTCCCGATGGAAGTTGACCATTGTCTCTTACATGAACACCTACTAGAACTGGCAAATTAAATGATTCAATTGTTTTGAGTGCAATTTCACACTCCAATCCACTACTCATTACGTCTAAATAAAAAAAATCAATTCCATTTTTAAGAAATTTAGCTTGATCGTAAAAATTTTTTTCTATTACATTGAGATCTTCTCCTAAATCAGCACTATAGGTTTGTTTTTGATTAGGTAATCCTCCGGCAATTAAAATATTCTTTTTTGAGATATCCCTTGCTTTTTGAGCTAATTCAACAGCTTTAATATTTATTTTTTCAAAATATTTTTCACAATCATTTTGTATTAATCTATTTCTTCGAGCAGTAAATGTTGAGGTAACTATTACTTCAGCTCCAGCATTTATAAAATCTAAATGAGCATCAATAACCATTTGATGACAATTTTCATCAATTAAAGCATGTGCAGACCATAAAGTTCCTTTTGGTTTTAATCCTTTATGAAGTAATTCTTGTCCCATACCTCCATCAAGAATTCTTGTTGATTTGAAATAATTTATATCCATAGAAAAAATTTGGTATTATAATTTAAATTTTAAGCATAACATTTTATAATAATAAAAAAGTATATCACGGAAATTCAATTATACGTCAAGAGTTGCCAAAGAAGATACCAAGATTAGTTATATTGTAGATCGGACAAGTTTTTCATATAGACAAGCAATTAAAGATGCTGGTTATAATGTCGGAGACAGATTAGATGGAAAAATGTTTCCAACTTTATATGAAAACACTTAACTTCTGGTCTTAAAGACCAGAAGTTAATTTAAAATTATTACTGTCCAGGAGCTTTATAAGAACCAGCAATTTTTGCAGCATTTCCAGCAACATCATTAATATTAATTGATTCACAAATAGTAATATTTGTAAGTGCTCCAGTAGCTTCTGTTGCAACTTTAATTCCAGCAGCTTGCTCAAAAGTTCCTTCAAATACAACTATAAAATCGTACGCTCCTCTTAATGCATCGTAAGAAACCATTTTAGCTCCTACAGCATCACCAGCAGCCTTAGCAGCTTGTGATCTATCTGAATTTGGATCTTTGATAAAACCTTGGAATGCCTTGGCAGTATAATTACCCATTGCATAAAATTTTGCCATATTTACTCCTTTCTTAAAAAAGATTATAACATTTCAAAATTAAATTTTTATTAAATAAGTTAAAATAATCACAACTTAAAATAGAAAAGGT
>CAJXDV010000082.1 GCA_913052435.1 uncultured Pelagibacteraceae bacterium | reverse complement strand
TTCCAGAATGGGATTTAAAAGATATTTATCTTGGCATGATGCAATTTATGGTTCTTCAAGTAATTGGATTGATAATAATTATAATATTTCCTAAAATTGTACTTTGGTTGCCAAACGTCTTATATGGACAGTAATTTATATATGTTTATTATGAGCAGGTGATTCAACAAAAAGAAAAATTTCAAATAAGAAATTGGGAACTTGTTTCAATAAACCCGAATAATAGAAATTGGACTTGGGCTAATTATTTTAACTTATGGGCAGTAAACACACAAAGTATAATAGGTTTTTCCCTTGTTGCCTCATTATATATTTTATATGATTTAAATTCTTTCGCAGTTCTTACAGGATGTTTAATAGCTGGACTTTTGGTTTATTTTTTTGCTAACTTAATTGGCAAAACGTCTCAAAGTAGCGGTCTTTCTTTTCCAGTTATTCTCAGACTTTCAATGGGTTTCAATGGAGCTAGATATGTAGGTATGCTCAGAGGCTTAGTTGGAATATTTATGTTTGGGGTACAAACATTTTTTATTTCAAAATCATTAGGATATTTAATTAGAATTTTTATTTACGAGATAGATACTCAGATTTTATACAATGAGATTTTATTATTTTTTTTCTTTGGAATGAATCTGATTGATTGGGTTTCTTTAATTATTACTTTTTTTTTACAATTTTATCTATTCACTAATGGACAAATTGTAAATAGAAAGTTTATAAGTTTTTCAGCTATTTTCGTTTATATTGGACTATCTGTATTTTTAATCATAATTGTTTCTGAAAACTATAATGAGTTAGTAAATTCACTAAAATTAAGCACAAATACAAAAAATTTTATCGCAAAAGAAAATATTTTTCCAATCATCTCAATAACCGGTACAATGTTTGCTTATTTTTCTATTCTTTTAGTTAACTATGGAGATTTCTCAAGATACGCAAAGAACTACAAAGAAATGAATAAAGGTAATTTAAGTTTGATTTTAAACCTAATAATCTTTTCTTTTTTTGCTTTATTGATAACTCTTGGATCTGATATAATTTTAACTAAAAAAGGTATAACAGTTCATCAGTTGCTAACTAACCCGCTTGATATAATTGATATAATAAATAATAATTTTTTAACAGCAATATCTCTAATATTTATTATAGTTTCATCAACTTCATCAAATTTAATTTCAAATTACATACCTTCACAAAATACTTTAATTAATTTTTTACCCAACTCTTTAACTCTTAAAAAGTGTGGTTTATTAATAATTGTTCTGGGTTTATTAGTTTCAATTTTTTGGTTATCTATATTAAGTCAAAATGGAATTTTGCTCACTGTAGATACTTTCATCGCATTTTATGGCCCAATATTTGGAATTATAATTGCAGATTTTTATTTAGTTAAAAAACAGAAAATTAATCATAAAGAACTTTTTTATCCAACTGAGACCACTGAATATATTTATTCGAATGGTTGGAACTATAAAGCAATTTATTCTCTTATTATTGGATTTATTTTTGCCGCTTCAACAATATGGAATGAAAGTTTAGTCTCTTTTCAAACATATGGTTGGATAATAGGTGCGTTTGTGTCATATGTGATTTATTATTTTATAAATAATGAATAATTATGAAAGCTTTAGTTTATACAGATGTTGAAGAACTTATATACAAAGAAGAAAAGGATCCAATCGAGAAAGTTGGTGAAAGTATTTTAAAAGTCCATGCTTCTGGAATTTGCGGTTCTGACATGCATGCGTACCATGGAAAAGATGAGAGAAGAATCCCTCCTCTAATTTTAGGACATGAGGTAAGTGGAAAAATTTTAAATGGAATATTTAAAGATAAAACTGCAGTTTTAAATCCCCTTATCACATGTGGAAAATGTGAATATTGTTTAAACGGAAGAGAACACCTATGTCAAGATAGAGTTCTCCTTGGAATGAATAGACCACATGTAAGACAAGGCGCATTTGCTGAGATGATAACAGTTCCTAACCAAAATATTTATGAAGTTCCGGAAAAATTAAATATTAAAGAAGCCGCGGTAGCTGAGCCTACGGCAGTGTCTTTACATGCTGTTTTAATGGCAGAAAGATCATCAAAAACATCTCTACCAGAATGTAGAATATTAGTCCAAGGAGCTGGAGCAATTGGTTTATTATGCTCTTTAATATTATCAAAAATAAAAGGCAATAATAACATAACAATTTCTGATCCAAATAAACTAAGATTAGATGAATGTTCAAAATATGTTGATGCTAAATTTGTAGGGCCAAAAGATAAAGAAGTAAACACAGATGGATTTGACATTGTATTTGATACAGTGGGTCTAGAAATTTCAAGACAACAGGCAATAACAGTAGTAAAACCAGGTGGTATCATAATCCATATAGGACTTACCCAACCATCTGGACAGTTCAATTTTAGAAAAGCAACACTTCAGGAAGTAACTTTTATCGGTACTTATTGTTATACAAATAAGGATTTTGAAAATACAATTAAAATTTTGGCCGATAAAGATTTAGGCGACTTGAATTGGATTGAATATAGAGATCTAAAAAAAGGAGCTGAAGCCTTTAAACAAATACATAAAGGAACATGTGCGGCTCCAAAAATAGTATTATTACCTTAGTTAAATTGTGATTAAAAAATTTATAAAAATTTTCTGTTTAAATCTAATTTTAATTTTACCATTGAACGCAAAAGAGGTGAGAGTATTCGAATTTACCAATCAAGAGCTTGAAAGCTTAAAGGTTAAAAAAGTTAGGGGTGCAGACAATAAAACTATATATACTGTTGGAAGTAACGAAAATGGTAATTTTTTAAAAGCCAATTCTGAAAATGCCGCTTCAGGCTTAGGAAAAGAGATTAAAATTGATTTAAATGTAACTCCGTTCATTAATATAACTTGGAAAGTGGAGAAAGATTTAAAAGGAATTAAAGAAAACACAAAAAAAGGTCATGATTATGCTGGAAGAGTCTTTGTTATCAAAAAAACTGGAGCTACCCCTTTATCCAATAGAGCAGTTAACTATGTATTTTCAAGCAATAACATAATTGGTGAAAACTGGCCGAGCCCTTATACTAAAAAATCAATAGACAATATTCTTTCAACTACCAAAGACAAATTAAATGAGTGGGTCACCGTTAAGGCTAACGTAAAAGAGGATTTTAAAAAATTTCATGATCTAGACGTCAATGAATTAAATGGAATTGCCATTATGACTGATACTGATAATTCTAAAATGAGAGCTGTAACTTACTATCAAAATATATATTTTTCATCTGAGTAGTTTAAAATTTTAAATATTTTTTTAATCCCATACTAATAAAAGATAAAACTATAGCGGCCAAAACATCTTCAATTGGTTTTGCAGAAGGGTAGCCAAAATTCCACAAAATAACACCTATTAACCAAATAATATAAATTTTCATAATATGCTAATCATTAGTATTAAAAAAAATAGTATTTTGATATGATTATTTAATGGCAAAAAACTTCAAACATCAAATAAAAATATATTATGAAGATACAGATTCAGGTGGCGTAGTTTATTATGCAAATTACTTAAAATTTTTGGAAAGAGCAAGATCCGAAGCTATTTATTCATTAGGATTGAGTAATAAAAAATTGTTAGATGAGTACAAAGCATTAATTATTGTTAAATCTTGTAATATTGAATATAAAAAACCTGCAAGATTTGAGGATAAGCTTCAAATTTATTCCTCAATAAAATCATTTACCAGAACTTCGTTTATTATGATTCAAAAAATTAAAAGGGATAACGAGCCTATTTCTGAAGCAGAGGTTCATTTAGTTACAGTCGATCCCGAAGGAAAGCCAATTAAAATTCCTGATATTTTAGAGAAATTTTTGAAATAATAAATTAGACTAATTTTAATACTTTTTTAAATAAATCAGTCATTTTTTTTTCATTAATTCTGCCAGTATTAACATTTCTTGGACTAGGGTGATAGCATCCAATGAGAAAAATATTATTTGGTAATTTGTATAGTTTATTATGACCAAAATTAATTTTTTTTTTAAAATTATATTTTGATTTATAAAAGTACTTACAAACATCAAAAGCAATTTTTCCTAAAGCCACAATAACTTTTAAATTCTTTAACAAAGTTATTTCTCTATCGAAAAAATTAAAACAATTATCTAATTCATTTTTTAAAGGTTTATCTCCAGGAGGTACACACTTAAGCGCTGTTGTTATATACGCTTTATTAAGTTTTAAACCATCGTTTATATGATCCGAATTTGATTGATTTGAAATTTTTGCATTATACAAACATTTGTATAAAAATTGAGAAGATTTATCACCGGTAAAAACTCTCCCAGTTCTTGTTCCGCCATGTGCCGCAGGAGCCAAACCAACAAATAAAATTTTTCCTTTAGAATCTCCAAAACCAGTGATTGGTTTTCCCCAATATGTTTCATTAATGTATTGCTTTCTTTTTTCTGTAGAAATTTTTTTTCTAAAATTAACTATTCTAGAACATTTATAACAAGCAGTTATATTTTTTTTTAATTTTTGAAAATTTATCTTATTTTT
>CAJXDV010000081.1 GCA_913052435.1 uncultured Pelagibacteraceae bacterium | reverse complement strand
GACAATTATTTATTGGTGGAGCTATTATTCTTCTTGGAGTGGTTATGATAGTATTTGGAAGCAAACAAAACACTAACAAAAGTTTTAACAAAAAATTATCCAAAATTTTGTAGTAATGGAATATATTCAATCAAATAATATCCTATAGCCTGTAATTGATTTGTTAAAATTAGTATTCCTGTAACAAGAAGTAAAATTCCACCAATTTTTACTATTAGATTCATCTTTTGCTTTAAATTTTTTGAAAAAACCATAAATTTTTGAATTAAATAACCAGATATAATGAAAGGAATTGCCAATCCCAAAGAGTAAAAAAATAATAGCAAAATTCCTCTATTCAAACTTTGTTCGGTAGATGCGAGCGCTAAAATAGAGCCTAAAATAGGGCCAATACATGGTGTCCAACCAAATCCAAAAGCCATACCAATTAGTATTGAGCCAAATTTACCTGAGTTTCTTTCAGTATTAATTCTTTTTTCATAGTTTAAAAATTTTAAATTAATTACACCCATTATATGTAGTGAAAAAATTATGATTATTAAACCTGCAACTACTCTGAGTTCATAAGAGTTGTCTAAAATTAAAGAGCCTATAAAAGTTGCTGTGGCACCAAAAGCAATAAATACTATTGAAAAACCTACTGTAAATAAAATTATTGGAAAAATATCAATTCTTTTTTTATCTAGAAGTTCATTCAAAGTACTTCCAGATATATAAGATATATAACCAGGTATAAGAGGCAAAACGCAAGGTGACAAAAAACTTAATAACCCTGCACCAACAGCTACAAAAAGTTCAGTCATATTAGCCTGTATTTTTCATTGCTGCAGAAATTCCTGCAATTGAAGTCATTAGAGCATCATTAAGGTATTTTTTTTGATTAGATTTATATTTTTTATTTGAAATTTTTTTCATCACTGTTGCTTGTATTATGTTTAAAACTTCAGAATATATATTTCTAACAATTACTGAGGTTCGAAATTCTTTTCTTTCTTTAATAATTTCTATAGGAGTAATATTTTTATTAAGTTGTTTTATTGCTTCAAATTGAAATCTTAGTTTTTTACCAACTCTTTTTAATTTTTTGTCACCCAGATTCTCTTCATATATTTTAGAAATCTCTGGGTCTACTTTTGATATAACCATGTCTAATATGTCCATTGTAGAGTTAAAGAATGGCCAATTTTTTTCCATATCATAAAGTGTTTTTCTAAATTTTTTTATTGAAGAATATCTTAGAGCTTCAGCGGTTCCTAGCCATGCTGGTAACATCAATCTAATTTGCGTCCATGCAAAAACCCATGGAATGGCTCTTAGACTTTTAATATTATCTACATTTTTCCTTTTTGATGGCCTAGAACCAATAGATAATTTTCCTAAAGAAATATGAGGAGTAATTGTTTTAAAATATCTTATAAAATCTGAATTTTGATTTATATTTTTTTGATAAGAACTAGTTGAAATTTGAGACATTTTTTCAATTAATTTTCTCCAATTTTTTTTTGGATATGGGGGCGGTACCAATGTAGCTTGCATTACTGCTCCAATATAACTGCAAAGATTATATTTAGCCAAAGGTTCATATCCATATTTTTGCTGTATAACTTCACCTTGATCTGTAATTCTTATTTTTCCGTTGACTGAATTCGGTGGTTGAGATCTTAATGTAGCCTGTATCGGCCCTCCACCTCTACCTGCTGTTCCTCCACGACCATGAAAAAATGTTATATTAATTTTATATTGTTTTGCTAATTTAATTATCTCTTCTTGCAATTTATATTGATGCCAACTAGCAGATAGTTTTCCAGCATCTTTACTTGAATCTGAATAACCAATCATAATCTCTTGGTTATGATTGATTGACTTTCGATACCAACTTAATGAGAAAAGTTTCTTCATTATTGATTTTGCATTAATTAAATCATCTAAAGTTTCAAAAAGCGGAACTATTCTTAATTTATTTTTTATTTTCGATTCCTTTTGAAGTAAAGCAACAGATAAAATGTCTGATGCTAAAGAAGTCATTGATATTACATATGCGCCCAAACATTCATTAGGTTCATCAGCAAGTATATTAAATGTATTCCAAACTTCTTTATTTTCTTTATTTTTAAAGACAAAATTATTTATTAAATTTTTCTTAGATTTTATTTTTGAAGATAAAAAATTTAACTTTCTATCTTCGCTCCATTTTAAATAATTTATTTTATATTTTTTCTTTAACAATTCAGAAATTAATTGTGTATGTCTTGATGATTCTTGTCTAATATCAAGTCTTGCAAGGTTAATTCCAAAACACTTTGTTCTTCTCATCAAATCTAATAAATCTCCACTTGCTATATTTTCACTTTGACTTTGCTCCAAAGATTCTCTTACTACTCTTAATGGTTTCAGAATCTCTTCTCTTGAAGATAATAATTTTTTTTTATCTAACGGTTTTTTGTTTAGCAAATGTTGTTCAATTAATGAGTGAGTGAGACGTATTTTATTTCTCAAAGGTCTCAAAAAAACTCTATAAGGTTCAAAAGTTTTACCAGTTTTTTTTAAAATTTTTTTTGAACATTTTTCCATAGATAAAGATCGTATTAACTTGGTTAATTCTTTTTCATATAATTTAGAAGCCTCCCATCTTGATAATAATATTACTTCTCTTGTTGTTTCTGATGTAACATTTGGATTGCCATCTCTATCTCCACCCATCCAAGAACCAAATTCAATTGGATTAAAGTTTTTAGGCAAACCTTTACCCATATTTTTTAAAAATATATTATTTAATCTTCTATAAACTTTAGGTATTGACTCCCAAAGACTATCCTCGATAATTGCAAGACCCCATCTTGCTTCTTCAACTGGTGTTGGTCTTTTTCTTTTCAGGTCATCTGTATTCCATATAATGGTAAATTCATCGTATAATTTTTTATCTAAATTTATTATCTTGGAAGGATATTTTTTTAACAAATCTCTTTGTTCTAAAATTTCTGTAATTTTGTTATACTTTTGTATTAAAGTTCTTCTTTTTACTTCAGTGGGGTGAGCTGTTAAAACTACTCCAATATTTAAATTTTTTGCAATATTATAAACTTTGCTTGATGGAATTTTTGTATTTTTAAAAATATTTTCAAATATTTCTTCAATAAATATATTTTTTATTGTTTGTTTTTTTTTACTGTTTTCATATTCATCTAATCTTCTTGATGCATCAATAGATTCAGCTAAATTTATAAAATTCATAAAATGTGTAAAGGCTCTAGTTAATTTAAAAATGTTGGATGGGCTTAGTTTTTTTATTTTTTTTGAAATATTTTTAAATGCATTTTTTTTATTTTTATTAACTATGTTTGCTTTAGATAAAAGTCTTACTTTTTCTACTAAATTAAAAAATTTAATACCTTCCTGTTCCTTAATTACTCTACCTAAAATGTTTCCTAAATATCTTACATCTTCTTTAAGTGATTTTGTTGGAATACATTCGTAATATAGATCGCGTTTTATCATAATCTAATATTATATTTTTTTTGCGTGATTCCTGTAACATTAGTTTTAATTTTAAATAAAGCACCTGAGTATTTATATTTTTTAATTTCGTTTTTATTCATTGATTTTAAAGCTGATGTAACAAAAACTTCAGAATTTTTATATCCACCAAATGTACAATTTGTAATGTTTTTTGCTGGTAAATTTATATTATGGATTTTTTTAGCATTTTTATTAAACACAGAGATGCATGCTCCATTGAAATGACATACCCATAAATTGTTTTTTTTGTCTAATGTCATTCCATCTGGTGTGCCCATTTTTTTAGTAAATTTTTTGAATACTTTCTTTTTAACTATTTTTAGTTTTTTATTAACTTTAATTTTATAAATTATTTTTTTTTTACTATCGGTATGATAAAAATTCTCAGAATTTATAAAAGCAGGTCCATTAGTAATCATGTATTTAGTATCGACCTTTTTTAGAATTAAATTTTTATCTAAGCAGTATAGTGATCCGATTTCAATATTTCTTTCTAGATTATCCATAGTTCCAAACCATAACCTTCCACTTGGATCTGTTTTACCATCGTTAATCCTGTTTAATGTAATATTTTCCTCTATTTTGATTGATTTAATAATTTTTTTTGATTTTAAATTTACAATTCTTAATTCTCCCTGGAGGCCTAGTATAAAAAAATTATTATTAATGTGTGCTAAAAATCCTATTTCTTTGTTAACTCGAATTATTTTTTTTCTTTGATTTTTAACATTTAAAACGCAAATTTTTTTTTTTTTAATATCTACAAAATAAATTGAATTATGTTCTTTAACCCAAAGTGTTCCTTCACCCAATAAAGTTTTTGATTTCCAAACACATTCTGGTTTTGAGGTTGTTATTTTCAATTTATGTTAAAACTACTTTTGAGTTTTGTTCTCCAAGATTATCAATGGATAATCTTATTTTATCACCGGCTTTTAAAAAAACTTGAGGCTTTTTTCCCATGCCTACTCCGGGTGGAGTTCCCGTTGTAATTATATCTCCGGGTTGTAGTGACATAAATTTACTTAAATAAGAAACTATATGATAAACATTAAATATCATTTTATTGGTATTGCCAG
>CAJXDV010000080.1 GCA_913052435.1 uncultured Pelagibacteraceae bacterium | reverse complement strand
CATATTTTATCAGGAAACGTTTTTGAAACCAAAGCATTAGACGAACTATTTTCTAATTGGAAAGAATTAAACGCACCAGTTAAAACAAAAGTTACTAAAGAAAAATTTCTATTTTTAGGAAAATCAAAATCTTTAAGTTGGCCGACATGGTTGCTTCCTAAAGTTCAACAAAATCATAAGAATTATATTATTAGTCTTGCAAATTTATGTAGATGGTTAGCCGAACAAGCCGAAGCATTGGGCGTGGAAATATTTCCAGGATTTCCTGCAAGTGAAGTTTTATATAACGAAGATGGATCAGTTAAAGGAATAGCCACACAAGATATGGGGTTAGATAAAGAAGGAAATAAAAAAGATAGTTTTGAACCAGGAATGGAACTACATGCAAAAGTTACTGTATTTGCTGAAGGTTGTAGAGGACATTTAGGGAAACAATTAATTAAAAATTTTGATTTAGATAAAGGAAAAGATCCACAGCAATATGGAATAGGATTTAAAGAAATTTGGGAAATTAAAGAAGAAAATCATGAACAAGGTTTAGTAATGCACACAGCCGGTTGGCCTCTAGATAATAAAACTTATGGTGGAAGTTTTGTATATCATGCAGAAAATAAACAAGTATTTCTGGGTTACGTTATTGGTTTAGATTACAAAAACCCACATTTGTCACCTTTTGATGAGTTTCAAAGATTCAAAACTCATCCCTCAATAAAATCAATAATAGATGGAGGAAAAAGAATTTCTTATGGAGCAAGAGCCCTTATTGAAGGTGGTTTACAAAGCTTACCCAAAATGTATATGCCAGGAGCTTTATTAGTTGGTTGTGACGCAGGAACATTAAATACGCCAAAAATTAAAGGGTCGCATACTGCTATGAAAAGCGGGATGATGGCAGCAGAAACAATTATTGAACATCTAAAAGAAAATAAAAATTTGTCTATCTATGAAGATAAATTTAAACAAAGCTGGGTATATAAGGAGCTTCATGCAGCAAGAAATGTTAAACCAAGTTTTATTTGGGGTTTAATATTAGGAATAATTTTTACAGGTATTGATCAAATTTTATTCAGAGGAAAGTTGCCTTTTACTTTAAAACATAAACACAAAGATCATGAAACATTAAGACCCGCAAATGAAATGCCAAAAATTGATTATCCAAAACCAGACAATGTAATTACTTTTGATAAAACTAGCTCTGTATATCTCACAGGTACAAATCATACTGATAATCAACCAGTTCATTTACAATTATTAGACAAAGATTTGCCAATTAATTATACATTAAAAAAATTCGATGAACCCGCGCAGAGATACTGTCCTGTTGGAGTTTATGAAATTCAAACTGAAAATAATGTAGAAAAGTTAGTAATAAATTCTCAAAATTGTATTCATTGTAAAACTTGTGATATTAAAGAACCATCTCAAAACATTAATTGGGTAACCCCAGAAGGCGGGGGTGGTCCCAAATATGGAAATATGTAGTTAAGAAAGATCTATTGCTAATTTTTTTAAAGTTTCAATAGAAACAATTTTAAGAGCATTTTCATGTTATATGAAATTTAATGTCTTGCATTTAATTTATATTTTTGTTGGATTTGGCTGTCCCTTATAAACTTTTTCTGGATCAAATTTTTTTTCTTTTTCCTCAAATTTCATTTCAATTTTTCTACCATTTTCAATTTTACCTATAGGCACAGATCTATAGAAACAAGATCTATAACCAACATGACAACTAGCTCCATCACCTATATCAACACTGAGCCAAACAGAGTCTTGGTCATCATCAATTCTAATTTCTTTTACTTTTTGAACGAATCCACTTGTTTTTCCCTTATGCCAGATTTGTTTTCTTGATCTGCTCCAATAGTGAGCTTCGGCAGTTTCAATAGTTAATTTTAATGCTTCTACATTCATGTAGCCATGCATAAGTATTTCTTTAGTTTTTGAGCAGGTAGTAATGACTGGAATTAAACCGTCATTATCGAACTTTGGAGATAATAAATTTCCCTCTTCTATTTCGGCGACATTTTCTCTTTTTTTAAACATATAATTTGAATTATCTAACATATTAGGGGATATATTAAATATTTTAAAAATAAGGATTTATATGTATAAAAGCACTTCATGAAATTAGAAAAAAACGAAAACGAGAATAATTTAAATAAAAAAATATCAGACAAAGAGGCAGAAGAAGCTTTTATTAAAATTTTGCAATGGATTGGTGAAGATCCTACTAGAGAAGGTCTTATAGACACACCAACAAGAGTTGTAAAAGCATTTAAAGAGTATTTTAATGGATATAAGGAAGATCCAAAATTAGTTTTAGAGAAAACTTTTGGAGATGTTGAAGATTATGACGATATGGTTATCCAAAAAAATATTTCATTACAAAGTCACTGTGAACATCATATGGCACCAATTATAGGAGTTGCCCATGTATCGTATATACCTAATAAAAAAGTTGTTGGTTTAAGTAAACTCGCTAGACTTGTAGAAGTGTTTTCTAAACGACTACAAACTCAAGAAAGATTAACAATGCAAATAGCAAATACGTTAATGGAAGCTTTAGAAGCAAAAGGAGTTGCTGTCTCCATAGACGCCACCCATCAATGTATGACTATGAGAGGAATTAAAAAAGAACAGGCAACAACAGTTACTAATTATTATCTAGGAAAATTCAAAGAAGATTTAAGTTATCAAAATAGGTATTTAAGATTTATTAGTAAGTAAATCTTATATATATTTAATTCATGGCGGATAAATTTAAAGCTATTGTTATTAATCAAGAAGGTGAAAGTTTTAAAAGAGAGATCAAAGAACTAGACTTAGACTTTTTAGATCAAGGCGAAGTTCTAATAAAAGTAGATTTTTCAGATTTAAATTTTAAAGACGCTTTAATATTAAATGATGGAGGAAAATTAGTTAAAGACTTTCCAAGAATACCAGGTATTGATTTATCTGGAAAAGTTATAGAAAGTACCTCAGAAGAATTCAAAAAAGATGATGAAGTCATAGTTACTGGCTGTAGAGTAGGTGAAATATATCATGGCGGCTACTCTCAAGTAGCTAAAGTCAATAAAGATTTTTTAGTAAAGAAACCTAAGAATTTAACTTTAAAACAATCAATGATTTTAGGAACAGCAGGGTTTACGGCTTTACTTTGTGCGTTAGCTGTTAATGCTAGAGAAGAAATTTTACTTGGAGAAAAGGTTAATGATGTTTTAGTTACTGGCGCAACCGGAGGTGTAGGAACTGTTGCCGTGATGGCTTTATCTAAAATTGGATATAATGTAACTGCTGTTACAGGCAAGCCAAATCAAGAAGCAGTTTTAAAAAAACTAGGTGCTAAAAATGTTATTTCGAGAGCAGAATTTGATGGTGATCCAAAGTTATTAGGTAAAGGACTTTGGGATGGAGTAGTTGATACTGTAGGAGGAAATATTCTTGCACATGCCATATCTCAAACTAGAAATTCTGGAATTGTTGCAGCTTGTGGAAATGCAGGAGGAATAAAATTAAACACTAACGTTATGCCATTTATTCTAAGAGGAGTTAAACTTTGGGGGATAGACTCTATTCAAGTAAGCATGATAAGAAGAAAATTTGTTTGGTCTCAAGTGGAAAGATTAATAGATTTTAAAATTCTTGAAGAGATAGTTAAAACTATTAGTATGGAAGAACTGCTTAATATTTTTCCAAAAATGTTAAAAGGAGAAACATCTGGAAGAATTGTTGTTGATGTAAATAAATAAAATGGATTGGGATAAACTAAAAATATTTCATGTTGTAGCTGAAGCCGGAAGTTTTACTAGTGCTACTGTTATTTTAAATTTAAGCCAATCCGCAATCAGTAGACAGATACAATCTTTAGAAGAGGATTTAAAAGTTAAGTTGTTTGAAAGACATGCCAGAGGATTAACCCTTACTGAAAATGGAGAGTATGTTTATAAAACAGCTCATGAAGTGATTTCAAAACTGAAAGAAGTAGAAACTACTTTGGGAGATAAAAAAAACAAACCATCAGGAAAATTATCCGTAGCAACAGTAGTTAGTTTTGGCACAACTTGGCTTACTCCTAGAATTCAAGAGTTTATGCAATTAAATCCAGAAATAGAGATTGAACTAATTTTTGATGATAAAGAATTGGATTTAAGTACTAGACAAGCAGATATAGGTATATTTATGCGTAGACCAAAACAATTAAATTATATTCAAAAAAAACTAATTGATATTAATTATCATATTTATGGATCTCCAAAATATCTTGAAAAACATGGATATCCAAAAAACATTAATGATTTAAATAGACATAATTTTATTTCTTACGGTAGGGGTAATCCATCTCCAGTTTATAACCCTGACTGGGCTTTAAAACTTGGTATGAAAGATAATAAAAAAAGAAAATCAGCAATGAAGGTAAACAGTGTATATGGACTTTTATTAGCTGTTCAAAGTGGAGTTGGGTTATCAGCTCTTCCAGATTATATTACCATAAATCAGCCAAATATAGTTAAGGTATTGCCTAAAGTAAAAGGACCAATCACAGAAGCACACTTTGTATACCCTCAATCCATGAGAAATGTAGCTAGGGTCCAAGCTTTTAGAAATTTCTTATATAGTAAGATTTC
>CAJXDV010000079.1 GCA_913052435.1 uncultured Pelagibacteraceae bacterium | reverse complement strand
ATAGAACAGTTCTTATTTTTAAGAAAAGAAGAAGAAAAAATTCAAGAAGAAAAAACGGACATAGACAACAATTTTCATTAATTAGAATTAATAAAATTTTTTCAAAAGATGGAAAAATAATTTCTGAAGCTGAAAAAATGAAAAAAGAAAATAAAAAAGAAGTTAAAACTGAGACAAAAGAGGTTGCTAAGTAAACTAAGGTAATTTATGGCTACTAAAAAAGCAGGTGGATCATCTAAAAACGGAAGAGATAGTGCCGGTCGAAGACTTGGAGTAAAAAAATATGGTGGTCAACTAGTTGTGCCTGGAAATATAATTGTTAGACAAAGAGGAACAAAAATATTTCCTGGTGAAAACGTTGGTATAGGTAAAGATCATTCTATTTTTTCAGTAGTAAAAGGCAAAGTAGAATTTAAAAAAAGTAAATCAGACAGAACTTACGTTTCAGTAAAGCCCAATTAATAATCGCAACTAATTTAAATCGGTTGTATCATGAAATTTCTCGATCAAGTTAAGATATTTGTTAAAGCAGGTGATGGTGGTTCTGGTTCACCAAGTTTTAGACGTGAAAAATTCATTGAGTTTGGTGGACCCGATGGTGGAGATGGTGGTAAAGGTGGTTCTATTATTATAAAGACAGAAAGAAATTTAAATACATTAATAGACTACAGATATCAGCAACACTTCAAAGCTGAAAGAGGTAGTAATGGTATTGGAAAAAATAAAACTGGACGTGGTGGTGAAACTTTATATTTAAAAGTTCCTATTGGTACTCAAGTTCTTGAAGAAGATAATAAAACTCTAATTTATGACTTTAAAAAAGAAAATGAAGAATTTGTTGTTGCTATTGGAGGAAAAGGAGGCTTTGGTAATACAAGATTTAAATCATCTACAAATAGAGCGCCTAAAAAATTTACTAAAGGTGCACAAGGAGAAGAATTTTGGATATGGCTGCAATTAAAAACTATTGCTGATGTAGGAATAATTGGATTGCCAAATGCAGGAAAGTCAAGTTTGCTAGCTTCAGTAACTAGTGCAAATCCTAAAATTGCAAATTATAAATTTACTACTCTTAATCCAAATCTCGGAGTTACAATGTATGATGATAAAGAAATAACATTAGCAGATATACCAGGTTTAATTGAAGGAGCCCATATAGGTACGGGTCTGGGGATAAAATTTTTAAAACATATTGAAAGATGTAAAACACTACTGCATCTCATTGATATTACAGAAAATGATTTAGTTAATTCATATAATCAAGTGAGAGAAGAGCTCGGAAAATATAGCCAACAACTTTTAGATAAAGAGGAGTTGATTGTATTTAATAAAATAGATTTAATTGAAGAAGATCAAATAAAAGAAAAATTGGATAAATTTAAAAAAGAAATTAAGAAAGATGCTTTAGTAATGTCTACATTCGATAAGAAAACAATATCTAATATCAAATCAAAGTTAATTAATCATGTATCTTAAAGAATCAAAAACAGTTGTAATCAAAATAGGATCTTCATTACTTATTAATGATAATAAAATTATAAGAGAAAAATGGTTATCAGAATTTGCAAAAGATGTGAGAGATCTTCTGCGTTTAAAAAAAAATGTAATTATAGTTAGCTCAGGAGCGATTGCTTTGGGGTGTAAAAAATTAAAATTAAGTAAAAAAAATTTAAAACTTGATAAAAGTCAAGCAGTAGCTTCCATAGGTCAAATAGAACTGATGAATTTATTCAAAAAAACATTTAAAAAAATTAATCTTTCACAAATTTTACTTACACTGGAAGATACCGAACAAAGAAGAAGAGCTATAAATGCAAAAAGAACTTTTGAGAATCTTTTTAACTTAGGATTTGTTCCTGTAGTTAACGAAAATGACAGTATAGCTACATCGGAGATAAAATATGGAGATAACGATAGATTGGCATCTAGAGTTGCTCAGATATCTAGTGCGGATTGTTTAATCTTGTTATCAGATGTAAACGGTTTGTATTCTAAAAACCCTAAGATAGATAATAGCGCAGAACTAATCCATGAAATTAAAAATATAGATGATAACATTAAAAAAATCGCAACTAGAAGTGTTGGAGAGCATGGCACAGGCGGAATGAAAACAAAAATTGATGCAGCAAAAATTTGCCAACTTTCAGGATGCTATATGGCAATAGCCAATGGATTAGTAAATCGACCAATACAAAATATTATAAACAACAATTATTGTACTTGGTTTTTACCAAAAATTTCTAAATTAGATGCTCGAAAAAAATGGATAATAAGTTCTATATCTCCCAAAGGTCAGTTGATTATTGATGATGGTGCTTTGAGCGCTTTAAAAAGTGGCAAAAGTTTATTGGCTGCAGGAATTAAAGAGGTTAAAGGACAATTTAATAAAGGAGATCATGTTAGAATTTTAGATAAAAATATGATTGAATTTGCAAGAGGTTTAAGCAGTTTCACATCTGATGAAATATCAAAAATAAAAGGACAACACTCTAATAAAATTGGCAATCTATTAGGATATATTTCTAAGTCTGAAGTTATTCATAAAGATGATATGGTAAAAGTCTGATGAGCAAACTATTAAATAATATTGGAAAAAAAGCCAGAATTGCTTTTAAAAGTAAGATAAATACAAAAGTTAAAAACAAAGTATTAGAAGATTACTACAAATTAATTATTAAAAACAAAAATAAAATAATCTCTGAAAATAAAAAAGATATTAAAGTTGCAGAAGCAAAAAAATTAAAAGAGAATTTGATAAAAAGACTTGCTCTAAACAATGACAAAATTTATTCTATAATTAATTCAATTAAGATAATTGCTAAATTTAAAGATCCTGTTGATTTAGAATTGGATCAATGGAAAAGACCAAACGGTCTCAAAATTAAAAGAGTAACAATACCAATTGGTGTTATAGGCGTTATATATGAAAGTAGACCTAATGTTACTGCTGATGTTTCCGCTTTATGTTTTAAATCTGGGAATTGTGTAATTTTGAGAGGTGGATCAGAAGCATATTTTAGTAATAGAATTTTGGCAAAACTATTTAGACAGTCATTAAAAAAAAATAAAATAGATAAAAATTTTGTGCAATTTGTTGACAATAAAAATAGAAAATTAGTTGATTATATGCTCTCAAAAATGAGTAATTATATTGATGTTATAATTCCAAGGGGAGGAAAAAACTTAGTAAAAAAAGTACGGAACTTATCATCAGTTCCGGTAATTGGTCATCTTGAAGGCATATGTCATACATATGTTGATAAAGAGGTAAATATGAAGATGGCAAAAAAGATAGTGGTCAATGCTAAATTACGAAATACAAGTATCTGCGGTGCTACAGAAACTTTGCTTATTCATAAAAAAAATTCAAAATTTATTAATGATATTTTAAATGAATTAACTAATAATGGTTGCACTATTTACGCCGATACAAAAATTAAAAAGTTATATAAAGGAAAAACAAAAACAGCCAATGTTAAGGTGTGGTCTACTGAATTTTTATCAGCAATAATTTCTGTAAAATTAGTTAATAACATAACTGAAGCCGTTAACCATATTAACAAATATGGAACAATGCATACTGACGCAATAATCACTAAGAATAAATTATCAGCAAAATATTTTATAAAAAATGTAAAGAGTTCAATTGCTATACATAACTCATCAACTCAATTTGCGGATGGTGGTGAATTTGGATTTGGAGGAGAAGTAGGTATATCTACAAATAAACTACCTCCAAGAGGTCCTGTTGGTCTTAATCAACTTGTAAGTTACAAATATGAAGTATATGGGTCAGGCCAAATTAGAAAATAAAAAAAAAATTGGAATTCTTGGTGGTACATTTGATCCCGCACATATTGGTCATATAAAAATATCAATAACTGCAAAAAAAATATTTAAACTTGATAAAGTTATATGGGCGATTACAAAAAAAAATCCATATAAAAAAAATAGTTCACTCAATCTTAAAGAAAGAATAAGTTATGCAAAAAAAATTAGTTTAAAAAACAAATTTATCAAAATTGGATTTTATGAAGATAAAATTAAATCAAACAAAACAATAAATTTAATAAAATTCTTCATAAAAAAAAATAAAAATACAGAAATTTATTTTATTATGGGTGCTGATAATTTGATAAATTTTCACAAATGGGAAAAATATAATCTTATACCTGGTCTATGTAAGATACTTGTCTTTGATAGAGATGGGTATAAATCAAAATCTTTAAAATCTTTGTCATTTAAAAAATACAATAATAAAAGCTTAGAATTTATTAAATTTAAAAAAGTCAAAATTTCATCTTCTCAATTAAGGAAAATTTGATACTCTAAATTCAATTAATGGATAAAATTTCTGATCTTAAAAAAGAAATAATCGATATTCTAGATTCAAACAAAGCATTAGATATAGTATCTATCGATCTTGAGGGTAAATCATCTGTGGCGGACTATATGATAATTGCAAGTGGCACATCTTCAAGGCATATTCAAGCATTGTCTGAAAAAGTTTTTGAGAATTTTAAAAATAATGGTATTGAAAATTGTAAAATTGAAGGCAAAAATAGCAATGAGTGGAAGCTAGTTGATGGAATTGATTTGATTGTTCATATTTTTAATCCAGAAAAAAGAAAATTTTATGAATTAGAAAAAATGTGGTCTGAAC
>CAJXDV010000078.1 GCA_913052435.1 uncultured Pelagibacteraceae bacterium | reverse complement strand
AATTATTTTTATAGTATTTTACATGAATTTATATAATCCACATACATAAGGAGTATTATGGCAATTAGATGGACTAGTAGTGATAGTTTTATTGAGTCAACGCCGAAGAGGACTCGGCAAGGGAATGGGAAGCATACTAAATGTGCCGCGAGTTCTCGCAATGTAAAGAAAAAGCGTTATAGAGGACAAGGAAAATAAAAACGGACCCTCTCGGGGGTCTTTTTTTATGCCTAGATAGTAAAAAAAGAGGAAAAATGAAAAATAACGATAAAAAAATGCTACGTGAAATCTCTAATGACATTTTAACACCCAAAAAGCATGATTTTAAGGTAGAAAATGACCTTTATGAGCGAATTGATGTAGAAATAGATGATGATGAGTGGAGTGATGGTGCCGATGGAGTACCCTTGGCAGAATTTTAATTAATGATCCTTAATAAATAACTAAAATTTGTAATTTTCTGTATTTGCAATGCCTATACAAAGGATCAGCCGGGGATTTAAAGATATTAGTATGACATTTCAGTCTAATCCACTGAATAATGACCTTATTGCACTTAAAAATGCAAATGCAATTGCCCGATCCGTAAGAAATATTGTAATGACCATACCTGGAGAGAGATTTTTTCAACCTTCTTTCGGATCTGGTGTTAATAGGGTACTTTTTAACAATATGGATGAAATTTCTGCTTCTATTCTTGAAGATGAGATCAGAAATTCTATTAGAAATTATGAACCAAGGGTTAGATTACGTTCTTTAAAGGTACAAGCCAATTTTGATAATAATGCCTTTGATACTGTTGTTACATATGACATTATTGGAGCAGATATTCCATCACAACAATTACAATTCGCTTTGCAATCAGCTAGATAAAAATGCCATTAGTAAATTTCTCTAATCTGGATTTTGACCAGGTTAAAACTACACTTACAGATTATATACAATCAAACTCCAATTTTACGGATTATGATTTTCAAGGATCCAATCTTTCGACTATAATCGATCTTTTGGCATATAATACCTATATTACTTCATATAATGCCAACATGGTTGCTAATGAAGTATTTCTTGATAGTGCTACTTTAAGAGAAAATGTAGTTTCATTAGCAAGAAATATTGGATATGTCCCCAAATCTAAGACAGCATCAAGGGCAACCATTAGTTTCACAGTAGATACAACAAATGTTTCACCAGTTCCAGCATCATTAACCCTAAAAGCAGGTCCTGTAGCAGGATCATCAGGAACATTTGGAAATTCATCCGCTATATTTTCAATTTTAGAAGATATTACAGTTCCAGTATACAATGGAACTGCAGTATTTAATGATATTACAGTATATGAAGGTACTTTATTAACATCAAACTTTGTATTTAACACAAGAAATGTAAATCAGAAATTTATTTTACCAAATGCAGGGGTTGATACTAATTTAATTTCAGTAAAAGTAAAAAATAACGAATCATCTACTGCATCTACTGAATATAAACTTCAAGATAGCCTTTTTGATATTAATTCATCATCAAATGTTTATTTTATACAAGAAGTTGAAGATGAAAGATATCAAATTTTCTTTGGAGATGGAATTTTTGGAAAAGCACTTGAAGATAATAATTTTATATCAGTAAATTATATTGTTACAAATGGAGACAGTGCAAATGGAATAAGTTCCTTCACCTTTAGTGGAAGAATTACATATATTAGAAATGCACAAAATTATACAGTAACTTCTGGTGTTTCTTTAATTACAACAGAAACAATTTCTTCTGGTGGAGAAGTTATTGAGTCAGTTGATTCTGTTAAGAAGTTTGCTCCAAGAATATATGCCTCTCAGAACAGATGTTTAACTGCAAATGACTATGAAACATTAATTCCATCAAGAATTTACCCAGAAACTGAATCTATTTCCGTATTTGGTGGAGAAGAATTAATTCCTCCGCAATATGGTAAGGTTTTTATTAGCATTAAACCTAAATCTGGTGATTTTTTACCCAATCTCACCAAAGAAAACATCAAATTAAAGTTAAAGAAGTATGCTGTAGCAGGTATTATCCCAGAAATCCTTGATTTGAAGTATCTTTTCCTTGAAGTTAATTCAAAAATATATTATAACACCAATTTTGCTCCAAGTGCTGAATATGTTTCAACTGTTATTCAAAATAATACCAATAAATATGCAGAATCCAGTGAAATGAACAAATATGGTGCTAGATTTAAATATAGTAAATTCCTAAAAGTTATTGATGACAGTTCAGATGCAGTAACTTCAAATATTACAACAGTTAATATGAGAAGAGATTTAAGAGTCGCTGTAAATACTTGGGCAGAATATTCTATTGGATTTGGTAATGAATTTCATATTAAATCTATGGATGGATATAATATCAAAACTTCTGCGTTTAAAGTAAACGGAATTGCAGATGATGTCTATCTCTCAGATATTCCAAATACAAATAGACTTACTGGATCTATCTTCTTATTTACTGTTCCTAATATAAATTCAACAACTCCCACAATTGTTAGAAGAAATGTAGGAACTATTAATTATAAAGGTGGGGTTATAAGTTTAAGTCCTATTAATATACAATCTGGAATGATAAGGGATGGTCAAACAATCATTGAAATTGGAGTTTGTCCATATTCAAATGATGTGGTTGGATTACAGGATTTATATTTACAACTAGATATTAGTAGCAGTACTTTTGAAATGGTTGTTGATGAAATTGCTTCTGGATTAGATCCTTCAGCATCTAATTATATTGTATCATCAAGTTATCCTAATGGTACTTTAGTTCGTTCTGGTGGACGCACTCAGTAATTACAACCATCATTTCCTATTAAGACAGTAAATTTATAAAAATGTCAGAAAAAAGAGTTCAATTTAGTAACATTGTTCAAAATCAGCTTCCTGAATTTGTAAGGACTGATTACCCTTTGATATCAGAATTTTTAAAACAATATTATATTGGACAAGAGTACGTGAGTGGTCCTCTTGATCTAATTCAAAATATTGATCAATATATTAAAGTCGATGAACTTACTAGTCTTAATGAATCAGTAGGATTAAGTACTTATATTACATCTTATGATAGTGTAATACCAATTGATATGGTTCAATTTCCGGAAGGAACCGTTGGATTTCCCAGTTCTTATGGATTAATAAAGATTGATGATGAAATAATTACCTATACTGGACTTGCAAAAACAGCATTTACTGGATGTATTAGAGGATTTTCTGGTATTAGTTCATATAAATCAGAATCAAACCCAGATACGCTTGTTTTTGAGTCAACAAGTGCAGGAATTCATACAACAGGAGCTAAGATAACCAATTTAAGTTGTCTTTTCCTTAAAGAATTCTTATTAAAAACAAAATATCAACTTTTACCTGGTTTAGAAGATAGAAAACTATCAGAAAATGTAGATAAAAATCTCTTTATAAAACAATCTAAAGACTTTTATACCAGTAAAGGTACTGATAGATCTTTTGAAATTTTATTTAAAGGATTATATGAAGAAGATGTAAAAATTATAAGACCAGCAGATTTTCTTTTTACTCCATCTAATGCTAATTATATTATTTCAAATGATCTTATAGTTGAATCTATTAATGGGGATCCAGAAGATCTTACGGATGCAACTTTATATCAAGATGAATATGAACTTGATACTTCTATTACTAAGGCATATGCTCCTATTACAAATATACAAAAGATTATTCCTATTGGAGCAGGGCAAACTTATTATAAATTAGGTTTTGATGCAGGATATGATAAAGATCTTAGAGTAGATGGTTCATTATATGGTAATTTTTCTGTCCATCCTAAAACTAGACTAATTGGACAAGTGTCAGTTGGAGATACTACATTTGATGTAGATTCTACCGTTGGTTTTGGTAATACTGGAGAACTTTATGTTACATTTAATGATTTAACAGTTGGAATAGTTTCCTATACTTCAAAATCTTTAACACAATTTTATGGTTGTACAAATGTAGTTGGAATAATTTCGGATAAAACATCTATTGGAATTAATACTTTTGCATGGGGACGTTCTTTTAAAGACCAAACCAAAAAGATTAAAGTAAGAATTAATTCAGTATTAAGTAATATTGAATATCCAAATAATACAACTTATTATGGAAAAAATGATGTAGCAAGAATTAAAACTTTAGGAATTGGTGATACTAGTTTTAAAGCTAAAAATTGGTTTTATAATATTTCTCCAATCTATAGTGTTAAAAGTATTGAATTAATTGACAATTTAGACAAAACTTATACAGTTGTTTTAAATAATGATAATGTATTTAAATCAGGAGATTTTGCAACGATTACAGGTACTGACAATATATCTAAATCAACAAAAATTATTAGCGTACTTACTGAAAAATCTTTTACTATTAGGGGGCAGGGAGATCTTTTAATATCAGATAATTATACTTTTAAGAGAGATATTTTAAAAGTAACATCAAATTCATTTCCAAATACTAAGAGATATGCAACAAATGTTCAAAATGTTTATAGAGAAAAATATACAAACAATTACTTAGTTGCATCTTCTTCCATTCCTTCATATGATTCACAACCAATTGATACATCTGATAGAAGTGTTACTTTTTCTGGAACATATGTTGGTGATGAATTTGATATAGGAACACATACTTTTTATACGGGTGATGAAGTTTATTATGTCCCCCAAAAAACAGAAGAAGAGTATGTTCAATATGGAGTAGTTAAAACAAGAACAGTTGTTAGTTCTTCTCTATTTGTAACAGATATTGGT
>CAJXDV010000077.1 GCA_913052435.1 uncultured Pelagibacteraceae bacterium | reverse complement strand
TGGGTGGAACAACTTGTGTTGCAGCCAAAGGTATAGATAAAGGAAATGCTTCTTCTAAATTAGATGGTCAAAAAGTTGCTGTTCCTTTGGGAACTATGGCTGACTATGTTTTCAAAGAAACAATGAGAGTTGTTGGTGCCGATATTTCTAAAATGAAAGTTGTTGATATGAACCCTGAAGATGGATCTGCAGCACTAATTAACGGTGACGTTGCTATGGCATGTTTATTCGGTGGTAAATCTATCGGGAATGCTAAAGAAGTTGGTGCATCAGTACTAACTGTTGCTGAAGCTCAAGAAGCTGGAATTGCTGGTATCGATATTACTTCAGTGACTAACAAATTCTTAAAAGAAAATCCAGGAATGGTTAGAACTTTCGTTGAAGTAACTCACGAAGCAAACACTAGATTCAATGCTGGAAAATCTGACATGAATGTTATAGCTAAAGATGCAGCTATGGATCTTGCTGGTACTAAAAAGCAAATGGGAGGATTTGAATTCCCAGATGCAGGAACAATGAAATCTAAGTATATGAATAAAGGCGGTATACTTATGAATTACCTAAGTGTTATGGGTAATATGTTTGCTACATCTGAGAACCCTGCTCTTAAAGATTACGCTGCTGTTGTAGATACTGGTTATCTACCTAACTAAGAGTTAAAATAAGATTCAAATAGGCGCCAATTTAATAAATTGGTGCCTATTTTTTTTATAAAAATTCAAATATATTATTTTTATGAGTGATTTAGTTTCTCAAAATGTAAACATGATTTTTAAATCTCCAAAAGGAGAAACTGTTCATGCGCTCAAAGATATAAGTTTTACATTAAAAAAAGGTGAACTATTAACTGTATTGGGTCCTTCAGGTTGTGGAAAAACAACTTTGTTAAATATTGCTGCTGGGTTTCTTCGTCCAACTTCTGGATCAATTAATTTAGGTGGAAAAGAAATTAATGGTCCTGGAGTTGAAAGGGGAATGGTTTTTCAACAAGGTGCTTTGTTTGAATGGTTAACAGTCGCAGAAAATGTAAATTTTGGCTTAAGAATGAAAAAAGAAGATCCTGCTACAACTGCAAAAAAAGTTGAAGAATGGCTCGAAATAGTAGGACTTCAAGGCTTTGGAAATACTCCTACATATCAATTATCCGGAGGTATGCAGCAAAGAGTGGCTCTTGCAAGATGTTTAATCAATGATCCAGATTTAATATTAATGGATGAACCTTTGGGTGCTCTTGATGCTTTAACTAGAGAAAAAATGCAGTCTTTAGTTTTAAAAATTTGGAAAGAAACTGGAAAAACAATTATTTTAATTACTCACTCTGTCGAAGAAGCACTATTATTAGGTGAAAGAGTTTATGTTATGGCCCCAAGACCTGGAAGAATACATAAAGAATACAAACTTGCTTTTGCTTCCATGGGTTTAAATCAGGATTTAAGAGTAATAAAAAATGACGAAGAATTTGTATCCAAAAGAGAAGAAATATTATCGATGATTTGGGATATGGAAGAAGAGATAATGGGTAAAGAAATATAAAATGATTACTGGAATAGTTACATTTTTAATTATTTTTGCGGTAATTGGTTCAATTATTTATGGACAAAGATTAGTAAAAACCGAAAAAAGCGACTCTGTTTTTGGAAATCCTGATCGAGCAAAAGGTGGTGTTCACTGGGTTATAGTTGGTTCAAGTTTTCTTTTATTATCTTGGCTTTATTATTCGTGGGATATAGCAAAATCTTTCTATCCAAAATCGGCAAATGAGCTCTGCCAAGTAGCAAAAGTTAATGAGTCTCTGCTATCACTAAAGTATCTTTTCCCAATTGAAGAAAGACAGCACAAAAGTACTGCTCTAATTAAACGTGAAAATATAAATATACAAAAAAAAATAATTATAATTCAAAATTCAGCGGATTTAAAAAGTCAAGATAAAGAATTGTTTGTAAAATTACTTAATAAAACCCAGCGAACTATTCCATTATTAACTGATGAAAAACTATTGGAAACTGAAACTAAAAATAAAATTAAAAAACTAACTAATAGAATTACATGGTTAACTGAAAATTTTCAGAAAGTAAGTTACCCACCTGCTAAAAGTATAGAAGAAGAAAATAAAAGAATTGAAGCATTAAAAAAACAACTTGGTTGGGGTGCTACTGGTATGGAAGTTCCTCCGCTTCCTGAAAGTAAAAGAGGTTTAAAATTTCATAGCGCAGCTGAAGTATTAAATGAAATTAGTGATGAATTTTTCTCAATGAGAAATCATAACCCAGAATATTTAAAACTATTAAAAGAAATTAGAGATGAAATTAAAGAGTACAAAAATGCATTGAATGATGATCAAGAACTGGAGATGACTTATATAAAAGAAATTAAAAAACTTGGACAAAGAATTGAGTATGAAAGTGTTTTTCCTCCTAATGCACTAGATGGTATGGAAAAAGCAATAAGAGATTTTGATGTAGTTCAAAAAAAAGAGCAGGGAAATTTAATTTATATAGATGTTTTATTGTTTCCTGCTGGCACTATTGTTGCTAGTGGCCCAACTTGCGCAGAAGATGGCCCTGGAAGATGGTTACCTAAACCATCTGATACTTTTAGAATTTTCGGAGACCTTTTAAAACCAAGCGTTGGATTTAAAATGGTTCCTTTGATTTGGTATGAAATGATGGGTGTAAATAGAATAGTTGGATTTATGTTACCTGATTGGATAGCAGATATTATGCCAGGAAAATATCCAGTTCACAGTTCTGATGGAACAGTAAAACCAAATTTTAAAAGTAAAGTTTTAGATATTGTAACTGGCGAATTTAAAGCATTTAAAATTCCAGTTCCAGCTGGTCACATTTGGGATTCTTTTTTAAGAGTTTTTTTAGGCTTAACACTTGGTATTATTTTTGGTGTTCCATTAGGTATTTTTATGGGTCTAAACAGATTTGCAAAAGGATTTTTTGACCCACTAGTAGAATTATATAGACCAGTGCCTCCTTTAGCTTGGGCTCCATTAGTTATTACTGTGTTTGGAATTGATAACGTTGGAAAGGTATTTTTATTATTTATGGTCTCTTTTTCTATTATGATCATTTCCGCAAGAGCTGGTGCATCAGGAACACAATTGTCTAAAATTCATGCCGCACACTCTTTAGGAGCATCAAGATGGCAGATACTTAGAGAGGTTATTTTTCCTAATTCATTACCAGAAATATTAACGGGTGTAAGAGTTGCTGTAGGCGTGTGTTGGGGAACATTGGTTGCCGCAGAGTTTTTAGCAGGAACTACTGGTATTGGATTTGTCGAAAACGTTGCAAGAAAATATATGCAATATGAAGTAATTTGGATTACCATATTTGTTATGGGTATGCTTGGCCTTTTATTTGATGTTACTCTTAGAAAAATAATTGATAAAACAATTCCATGGCGCGGAAAAGGTTAGTTATTATAAATTTAAAAAAATAGCTAAACATGATCAAAAAATTTAAGATAAGTGTTTCTAACAAAAAAATTAATCAAATCTACAGTAAAGTCAAAAAATATCCTTGGAATGATATTAAAAAATTAGATGGTTGGACTCATGGAACTAATCACAAATACTTAAAAGAGTTTTCAAAATATTGGACTTCAAAATTTAATTGGAAAAAACAAGAAAAAAAAATTAATCATTTTTCTAATTACATAACCAAAGTAGACAATATTAACCTTCACTTTATAAAAGAAAATGGAAGTGGAAAAAACCCAACACCATTATTAATTTTACATGGGTGGCCAGGTAGTATTGTTGAATTTTTAGATATAATAAAAAAATTAGCTCATCCAGAAAAATACGGCGCAAGAAAAGAGGATGCTTTTGATGTAATTGTTCCTTCGCTTCCTGGTTTTGGATTTTCAAGTGCTCCAAAAAAACCATTAGGTCCAAGAAGTATTGCAAAAATATTGAACAAGTTTATGACAAAAAACTTAGGATATAAAAAATATATTGCTCAAGGTGGTGATTGGGGTGCTACCATTTGTAATTGGTTAGGTTATGATCATTCAATATCATGTAAGGCAATTCATATTAACTGTTTAACAATGAGACATCCAAAAGGTCCAATAAATAAAACAGAAAAAGATTGGGAAAAAAGATTTAGCAATGATCAAATAATGCAAGATGGTTATAGAACTATTCAAGCAACAAAACCTCAAACTTTAAGTTATTCTATGAATGATAGTCCCGTAGGTGTAGCTGCATGGATTTTAGAAAAATTTTATTCGTGGTCAGATATAAAAAAAAAGAATATAGAAAGTGTTTATACAAAGGATATTTTGTTAACTAATATAATGATATATTTAGTTACCAATACTTTTAATACTGCTAGTTGGATATATTTTGGTAGAAGAGAAGAAGGTGGAAGATATTTTCCAAATAACTTTAAAAAAATTAAAATTCCTACAGGTGTTGCCAAATTTCCAAAAGAAATGTCAGAATGGCCACCCAAATCTTACGTGAAAAGAATTTTTAAAATTATGCATTGGTCAGAAATGGAAAAAGGAGGCCATTTTGCTGCGCTAGAACAACCAAATCTAATAGTAAATGATCTTAGAAAGTTCTTAAGAGGTCTGAGGTTCAATCCTTACAATGATCAAGGTCGTGATGATTGGTTATAAAAAAATCTTTAATCATTTAATATTTTTACTTCATTTTTATTTTATCAAAAACTAAAAAACTTCTGAGTGCAATAAACAAATATCTTTTTTGGAAAAACTAATTAATATTTAAATTATAAAAATTTGATTACTGATAATATTTTAAAAAATTTTTCAACAGGATAATATAAAATAATTTCATTTTTTTTTAATGGAATTGCAATAGAACTATTA
>CAJXDV010000076.1 GCA_913052435.1 uncultured Pelagibacteraceae bacterium | reverse complement strand
CTGGTGCTGACTTAAGTTTTAAACAAGATTTGAAAACTTCAGTTAAATCATATGGTGATAAACAAGCTGATGCATTAGAAGTAATGCTAGAATCTGGTTGGAAATAATTGAAACACGATAACAAGTCACTTGTCAAACAAGTGTTCGATTATAGTATGAAAAATATTAATGCCTGGTATATAAGTTCTTTTTTTATTTCTTTGTTAGTTGCTATTCCTATTTTAACGGTTTTTGCAAGTTTTTTTGAGGATACAAGTAACTATTTCGAAATATTAAAAAATACTTTTTTATATGAATATATTTTTAACTCCTTTACTTTACTGTTTGGGGTACTGATTTTAACCTTTATAATTGGCGTTGGATGTGCATACCTTGTTTCATTTTATGATTTTCCTGGAGTTAAATTTTTTAAATGGGCATTAATCTTATCTTTTGCAGTTCCAGCTTACATTTACGCATACTCTTTAACAGCTTTTTTTGAAAATTATGGAACACTTTTTTCTATTTTAAAGTCATTGTTTGGAGATGGTGAATATAATAAATCTATTCCAAAATTTGATGGAATGTTTGGGGCTGTTCTTTCTATCTCTTTTTCTTTGTTTGGATATGTTTATGTTCTAACAAGAGCTTCGTTTCATTATCAATCTCATAATTTAATTGAATTAGGTCAAAATTTAGGTTTCTCAAAAAGAAAATCTTTATTTTCTATTATATTACCATCAGCAAGGCCAGCTATTGTAGCAGGGTTGGCTTTGGTCGCAATGGAAACACTTTCAGACTTTGGAGCAGTATCCTTTTTTGGTATATCAACATTAACAACAGGAATTTATAATGCATGGTTAGCATTTGATGATTTAGCTTTTGCAAATCAATTGTCATTTTTTCTATTAATTTTTATTTTAGGTTTATTTGTTATTGAAAATATTTCTAGAAAAAGAGCTCAGTATCATTCGCCAACTCGCGGAGGAATCAAAGTGAAAAAAAAATATAACTTAACTGGAATGAGAGCTTCTGGTGCTTTTGCGATTTGTTTTGTTGTATTCTTTTTAAGTTTTCTATTTCCAGTATTACAAATGTTTTATTGGACAATAATATTTCCAAAAAATATTATTGATTTAAATATTTTGCAACTGTTATTGAATACAATTTATTTAGTTTTTTTCTCAAGCATTGTATTATTAATTTTTTCATTTTTATCAAATTATGGCAATAGAGTAACGAAAAGCAAATTTTTAAATTTTTTAGCAACTTTTTCCATTACAGGTTATGCTATTCCAGGAGTTATTTTAGCAGTCGCTTTTATAACTTTTATTGCTTGGTTCGATAATACAATTATTAATTTCTTTGAATTAAAATCAATTAAAAGAATTTTTATTGGATCAACTATAGGGTTGGTCATTGTTTACTTTGTTAGATTTTATTCTCTTGCATACAATGGAATAAAAACTGGATATGAAAGAATTAATAGATCTATAGACGAAAGTTCATATTTGCTTGGGTATTCTAAATTAAAAACTTTTATAGGTATTCATGTTCCTTATTTAAGAAATTCAGTATTTCTTATAGGCATCTTAATTTCTATTGAAGTTATAAAAGAATTACCTATTACACTTATACTAAGACCTTTTAATTTTGAAACATTTGCAACTACAGCTTATGTTTATGCGTCACAGGATTTGCTTGAGGCAGCTGCGGTTCCTTCACTATTTTTAATTTTAATTGCAAGTTCTTTTATTTTAATTACATCTAGATATATATTAAAGGATCAATGAGCAAAAATTTTTTTCAATTAGAAAACGTATCATTTGCTGCTGGTGGAAAAAATAAAGTTAATAATGTTAATTTATCAATAGAAAATGAAGGAGATATTATTTGCTTATTAGGACCATCTGGTATTGGCAAAACAACAATCTTGAGAACAATTGCTGGTTTAGAAAAAATTACAAACGGAAAAATAATCTTAAAAGATAAAACTTTATCTTCTAAAAAAATACACATCGAACCTGAAAATAGAAGTATTGCATTATCATTTCAAGAAAACTGTCTTTTTCCACATTATACAGTTGAAAAAAATATTAATTTGGGATCTGAAAGAAAGTTAGGAAAAAAGAGAAGAATTAACTCAAAAGATATAATTAATTTTTTAAATTTACACAAAATACTTAATAAATTTCCTCATGAAATAAGCGCAGGTGAGGCGCAACGTGTATCATTGGCCAGATCTCTTATTTCTCAACCAGATTTATTATTGCTTGATGAACCTTTGTCTAACGTTGATCAAAGTTTTAAAGAAGAAATACAAATTGAACTAAAACAAATATTAAGCAATTCGAAAATAACCACAATTATTGTAACACACGATTCATATGAGGCTTTTTATCTTGGCAGCAAGTGTGGCATCATATTAAATGGACAGCTAAGACAATATGATGATCCTTATAATGTTTATCACTTTCCAAATTCAATAGAAGTTGTAAATTTTCTAAATCGTGGAATTTTGATACCAGCAAAAGTAACTGGAGAAAATAGTTTGGAAAATCAAGATCTTGGAACAATTAAGGGTAATTTTATCAAACATTATCCAAAAGGATCTGAAGTTAAGCTATTGTTACAGCCTGAAGATTTAGAACATGATGATAGAAGCAATCTAAAATTGGAAGTTGTTGATAGAAAATTTAGAGGTACAAATTTTATTTATACATTAAAAACAAATAACAACCTTTTGATACCAGTATTTGTTCACTCACATCACAGACATCAACATCAAGTGGATGAAAGATTTGGTATTAAAAGACCAATCAGCATTGACCATATTGTATGTTTTTAAGTATAAATATATATCTTTGATAAAATATTTTTAATTAAATGAGTAAAGAGATACCAAAAAGCACAAAGGTTGTCGTAATAGGCGGGGGTGTTGCTGGTACATCATGCGCTTATCATCTAGCAAAATTTGGTTGGAAAGATGTTGTTTTACTTGAAAGAGATCAACTTACTTCAGGTACCACATGGCATGCGGCAGGATTAGTAGGACAACTTGGAGCAACATCAACCATAACTAAATTAAGAAAATATTCATTAGATCTTTATAAAGAATTAGAAAAAGCAACCGGATTGTCTACTGGCCTCAAACAAAATGGAGCTATTACTGTAGCTTCAACAAAAGATAGAATGCATGAATTATTAAGACAAGCAACTACTGCTCAACTATCTGATGTTGAAGTGCAAGTTTTAGACAATAAACAAACTAAAGATTTATACCCAATAATTCATAATGATGATTTGGTTGGTAGTGTTTATATGCCAAATGATGGTCAGGCTGATCCAGTTGGTGTTACCAATGTATTGGCAAAAGCTGCTAAAATGGAAGGTGTTCAAATATTTGAAAAAACTCCTGTTAAAAAAATATTAGTTAAAAACAAAAGAATATCAGGTGTTGAGACAAACCAAGGAAAAATAGATTGTGAGTATGTTGTTTTAGCATCAGGTATGTGGTCAAGACAAATAGGTGAAGATATTAATGTAAGCATTCCCCTTTATCCAAATGAGCATTTTTATATTATTACAGAGCCAATGAAAGATCTGCCTAAAGATCTACCAGTGCTGAGAGATTACAATGCATGTTTATACTTAAAAGAAGATGCTGGAAAAATGTTAGTGGGAATTTTTGAACCTAATGCAAAACCTGCTTTTAAAAATACCGGAACTGTCCCAGAAGATTTTTCTTTTGGTGAATTTCCTGATGATTTTGATCATTTTGAACCTTATTTAGAAAAGTCCTTTCATAGATTGCCTATGTTAGAAAAAGCAGGCATTAGAAAATTTTTTTCAGGTCCTGAATCTTTTACACCTGATACACAATATCTTTTAGGTGAAACAAGCGAGGTAAAAAATCTTTTTACATGTTGTGGATTTAATAGTATCGGAATAGCAAGCTCAGGTGGAGCAGGTAGAGTTACCGCAGAATGGATGATAAACGGCCATATTAATGAAGACTTGTTCTCTTTAGATATAAAAAGATTTCAAAAATTTCATTCTTCTAAAAAATTTATTATAGAAAGAGTAACCGAGACTCTAGGAGATTTATATGGAATGCACTGGCCATATAAGCAACATAAAACATCTAGAAATCAAAAATTATTACCATATCACGAAGAACTCAAAAAAGCTGGAGCATGTTTTGGAGTTGCTGGAGGATTTGAAAGACCAATGTGGTATTCTTTAAACGATAAAGAACCTAAATATGAATATAATTTTGGCTATCAAAATTGGTATCCATCAGCTGAATTTGAAACAAAAAATGCAAGAAAAAATGTAGGGTTATTTGATTTTTCTTCATTTTCTAAATTTGATTTAAGAGGCGAAAAAACACATCAAGAATTACAAAAAATTTGTACTGCCAATATTAAAAATGATATCGGAAAAACAACATACACGCATATGCTCAATGAAGATGGAGGAATAGAAACAGATTTAACAGTGACATGCATGGATAAAGATCATTTTAGAATAGTAAGTTCAGCAGCAAACAGAGAACATGATAAATTTCATATATTAAAATATTTATCTAATGAAGTATCCTTAAAAGATGTTACTGAAGAAATTTGCTGTCTTGGAGTATTTGGTCCAAAAAGCAAAGAGATGATTTCAAAAATAAGCAAAGATGATTTTTCATCTGAAAACTTTCCTTTTGGTTTTGGAAAATCTATTAAAATAAATGAAATTTCTGTTTGGGCACAAAGGCTATCTTATGTCGGAGAATTTGGTTATGAACTTTATATAGATAGCAGGGATGCAAAAAATCTTTACAAGATTTTAATTGAAGAAGGTAAAAATTTTGAACTTTCCCATTGTGGCATGCATGCAATGGATATAATGAGAATGGAGAGTGGATTTGTGCACTGGGG
>CAJXDV010000075.1 GCA_913052435.1 uncultured Pelagibacteraceae bacterium | reverse complement strand
CCTCTTGAAATAACTTCCTGCATATTTGAAACTGTTTTTTTATAATATTCATCCCTAGGAGCAAGAACAACAACTGGCATTCCCTCTTCAATTAATGCTAATGGTCCATGTTTCATTTCTCCTGCAGGATAGCCTTCAGCATGTATATAGGCTAACTCTTTTAACTTAAGAGCTCCTTCTAAAGCTATTGGAAATGAATAGCCTCTGCCTAAAAACATCGATCCTTTTGCTTCTGCGAAGACTTTGCTAACTAATTGTATTTTATTATCAGTTAATAAGGTTTTTTTTGTTAATTTTGATAATGAAAGTAAATATTTTATTTTTTCTGAATAAGCTTTTTTACTAATAATTTTTTGATCAAAAGATATTTTTAAACATAACATATATAAAACCAGCATTTGTCCCAAAAAAGCTTTTGTTGAAGCAACTCCAATTTCCGGGCCACAATGTATTGGTAGAACAAAATCTGAGTCTCTTGCAATTGAACTCTCGATAACATTAACAATGGAACAAGTTTTCATATTATTTTTCTTACAAATATCCAAAGCTGCGTAAGTATCAGCAGTTTCGCCCGATTGTGACACAAAAACATATAAACAATCTTTTTTGAATTTAATCTTTCGATATCTAAATTCAGAGGCAATATCTGTGGTTACATCTAGCGATGTATGCTCTTCAAACCAATATTTTGCAACCAAACATGAATGGTATGCTGTTCCACAACCAATCAATACCACTGAAGAAATTTCATTAATTTTCCAAGGAAAATTATAAATATTAATTTTTCTATTAAATTTATCTATATATTCATTTACACAGTTATTTATTGTTAATGGTTGTTCCTCAATCTCTTTTGCCATAAAATGCTTGTATTCACCCTTGTCATAAATTTGATCTTTTTTTGATAAATTTAAAATCTCTTTATTTACTTTATTTCCTTTGGTGTCATAGAACTCAATATGATCCTTTTTTATCAAACAAAATTCACCATCATTTAGATAAGAAATTTTATTTGTCATAGATTTTAAGGCATAAGAATCTGACCCTAGATAATTTTCATTTGGACCATATCCAACTGCCAGTGGCGAACCTCTTCTTGCTCCAATAATTAAATCTGGTTGATCTTTAAAAATAATTCCTAAAGCAAAACTACCATGTAACTTTTGTAAAACTTTAACGATTGCATCGATCAAATTATTTTTTTTTAAGTAATCCGTAACTAAATGGGCAATTACTTCAGTGTCAGTTTGAGATTTAAATTTATGTCCTTTTTTTTCTAATAATTTTTTTAAAATTGTTGAGTTTTCTATAATACCATTATGTACAACAGAAACTTTTTCGGATGAATGGGGATGTGCATTTATAGCGTTTGGCTTACCATGAGTGGCCCATCTTACATGACCAATACCAATTTCACCTTGTAGATCTATTTTTGAAATATTTTTTTCTAAAGCTTGAACCCTACCCTCACATTTTACTTCATTTATATAACCATCTTTGAGAGTTGCTATCCCTGCTGAATCGTATCCACGATATTCTAATTTTTTGAGCGAATTAATAATTCTTGCTGTTACTTCTTTATTACTGGTAATTCCAATTATTCCGCACATTATTTTCTTTTATAATTTTTTATCTCAATTTGTTTTGGTCTTGTTAATACAAGAGATTTTTTTAATACATTTTTTGTAATTACTGATCCGGCTCCAACAATTCCACTTTCATTAATTGTAACTGGAGCTACTAAAGATGAATTTGATCCAATAAATACATTATCTTTTATTTTTGTTTTGTTTTTTTTAATACCATCATAATTGCAGGTGATTGTTCCAGCTCCAATATTTACATTCTTGCCTATATTGGTGTCTCCAATATAAGAGAGATGGTTAACTTTTGAATTTTTTCCGATTGTACTTTTTTTAACTTCAACAAAATTTCCAATTTGGGAGCCAGATTTTATTATTGCTCCCGGTCTAATTCTTGCGTATGGACCTATATTAACATCGTTATCAATTTTAACTCCCTCCATATGAGAAAAAGATAAAATATTAACATTATTTCCAATTTTAACATTTTTAGAAATTACAACATAAGGTTCTATAACAACATTCTTTCCAATTATTGTATCTTCTGAAAAAAAAACTGTTTCTGGTGCTATCATTTTTACACCTTTTATTAAAAATTTTTTTCTAAGTTTATTTTGATTTGCTTTTGAATTTTTTTGTTTCATTTGATATTTATTTATATTTGGGTATTAGTTATCTTTAACTCACAAATTATTTCTTAATAATACTTTATAATGGTACAAAAATTAACAATTCTTTTTGATCTTGATGGAACGTTAGTCGACACAGCGCCAGATTTAATGAAAGCACATAATCATGTTATGAAAAAATATGGTTATAAAACTAAATCAACGGATGCCATAAGAAAACTTGTTGGTCGTGGAGCAAGTCATCTTATTGAAAGATCAATTTGGGAACAAGCTAAAAAAGAATTTGGCCAAATTGATGATCAAATTAATAAAAAAAAAATGGTTAAAGACTTTATTGATTATTATGGAAAAAATATTGCTAACGAAAGTAAGCTTACCAAAGGAGTTAAGCAATTTTTAGATTGGTCAAAACAGAAAAATATTTCCATGGGTGTTTGCACTAATAAACAAGATTACCTTGCTGTAGAATTGTTAAAACAAATAAATATATATGATTACTTTGAATATGTTGCAGGAGGTAACACTTTTGACTATTGCAAGCCAGATCCAAGACACTTAACAAGTGTGATTGAAATTATGCAAGGTGAAATAAAAAAAAGTATAATGATAGGTGATAGTGAAACAGATGCGAATTCTGCTAGAGCTGCTGGTATTACATTTATATTATTAAAAGATGGATATACTGAAAAGAAAGTTTCAGAAATTTATCATGATCATTTAATTAAAGATTTCAAAGGCATTGAACAATTAATCAACAAATACTTAAAACATTAATCTTGATTTAAATCATTAATCTTGATTAAATTTTATTCTAGCGTATTAAAATATATTTATTATGATTAATCATAAGGTTGGGGTTAGCCCTTCAAAAATAAATTTACCTAGAAAAAATCAGCTTGCTTGGAAAATAGCAGAAATTGCTAGTGATAATGCAAAACTTAATAAAGCATCAATTGAAATGGTAATTAACAGAATTATTGACAATGCTTCAGTTGCTATAGCTTCTTTAAATAGAGCTCCAGTTATTTCTGCAAGAGAAATGGCAAAAGGTCATTTAAGAAAAAATGGTGCTAGCTTATTTGGTATAAAATCTAAATTAAAATTTGATTGTGAATGGGCTGCATGGGCAAATGGTACTGCAGTTAGAGAATTAGATTTCCACGATACTTTTTTAGCAGCAGATTATAGTCATCCTGGAGACAATATTCCTCCATTAATAGCTGTGGGAGAACAATTAAAAAAAAGTGGTTTAGATCTATTGAGAGGAATAATTACAGCTTATGAAGTTCAAGTTAATCTAGTAAAAGGAATTTGTCTTCATAAACATAAAATAGATCATGTGGCGCATTTAGGACCAAGTGTTGTTGCTGGTATTGGTTCAATGTTAAAATTGAACACAGAAACAATCTATCAAGCAATTCAACAAGCTCTACACGTAACTATTTCAACTCGCCAATCTCGAAAAGGTGAAATTTCAAGTTGGAAAGCATTTGCGCCAGCGCATGCAGGAAAGCTTGGAATAGAAGCAGTAGATAGAGCAATGAGAGGGGAAGGATCTCCGAGTCCAATTTATGAGGGTGAAGATAGTGTAATATCAAGAATACTTGATGGAAATAAAGCAATATATTTCGTGCCTCTTCCAAAAAAGAATGAAGAAAAAAAGGCTATTCTTGAAACTTATACAAAAGAATATTCTGCTGAATATCAAGCGCAAGCTTTAATAGATGTTGCAAAAAAACTAAACAAAAGAATTGATAACTTAAATAATATAAAAAAAATAGACATCTATACCAGTCATCATACTCACTTTGTAATTGGAACAGGAGCAAATGATCCACAAAAAATGGATCCAAACGCTACGAGAGAAACGCTTGATCATTCAATAATGTACATTTTTGCTGTAGCGCTTGAAGATGCTAGTTGGCACCACGTAAAATCATACACAAAAACAAGAGCAAATAGAAAAAGTACTATTAAAATCTGGCACTCTATTAAAACACATGAAGATAAAAGATGGACAAAAAAGTATCACGATCCAAATCCTAAAAATAAATCCTTTGGGGCTAAAGTCGTGGTAACTATGAAAAATGGCAAAAAAATATCTGAACAACTTGAAAGAGCTGATGCTCACCCATATGGTGCAAGACCTTTTGAAAGAAAAGATTATATTAATAAATTTAAGACACTAACTAATAATATTATTTCTCGAAAAGAAAGTTTAAGATTTATAAAAGTTGTTCAAAATTTAAAAAAACTTAAAAATGGTCAACTTAATAAACTAAATATTGAAGTAAATAAAAAATATTTAAAAACAAATAATAAAAAAGGAATTTTTTAAATGCATTTTGTTAAAAAGAATGCTGAAGAAAAAAGAATTAATCTTGATCAAAAATTAAAATCAAATAAAATTTTAAGAGTTCCTGGAGCTTATAACCCTTTAACTGCTAAAGTTATTGAAGAAATTGGTTATGATGCTGTTTATGTTTCCGGTGCTGTTATGTCGAATGATTTAGGTTATCCTGATATTGGATTAACCACTTTAGAAGATGTTAGCAATAGGTCAAATCAGATAGCAAGAGTAACAAATCTTCCTACAATTGTTGATATCGATACAGGTTTTAAATCTTGTAAAAAAACTATAGAAACTTTTGAAAATTTTGGCATTTCAGCTGTGCATTTAGAAGATCAGATTGAACAAAAAAGATGTGGTCATTTGGATAATAAAGAACTTATTTCAAAAGAAG
>CAJXDV010000074.1 GCA_913052435.1 uncultured Pelagibacteraceae bacterium | reverse complement strand
ATTTTAGAGGTAAATAATGTTAGCAAATCTTTTGGCGGAGTAAAAGCTAACGTTGATATTTCAATGAGCGTTGAACAAGGTTCTATTGTTGGATTGATCGGACCAAATGGTTCAGGAAAAACTACTTTATTTAACTCTATTGTTGGCACTTATCCAATAGACAAAGGTTCAATTAAATTTAATGAAACGGAAGTATCTGAATTACCAGTTCCAGTGGTAGCAAAATTAGGATTGTTAAGAACATTTCAACAGACAAGAATATATGGAAAATTAAATTGTATTGATAATATGTTAATAAGCAATAAATCGAGTGAAGAGGGATTGCTTTCTGTATTTTCAAAAATTCCTCCTGATTTAACAGATAAGGCAGAAAATTTATTAAATTTTGTAGGACTTTACCAAAAAAGAAAATTGAGAGCCGGAGACTTATCGTTTGGACAACAAAAATTATTAGAACTTGCAATGGGTTTGATGAATGAACCTAAAATGCTTTTATTAGATGAGCCAACAGCAGGTATAAATCCAACACTAATTAATGGAATTATAGACAGATTAATTAAAGTAAATAATGAGTTTGGAATTACATTGCTAGTAATCGAGCATAACATGAGAGTGATTATGCAATTAGCCCAAAAAATATTCTGTTTAGCTCATGGAAAAATGCTTGCAAATGGCACGCCAGAGCAAATTAAAAATGATAAGCGAGTTATAGATGCTTATTTAGGAGCTCAATAATGTCAAATCAATATGAAGTATTAGGGAAAGCACCAGGACCTGAAGAATTGAAAAAACTTTCTCCTGAAAATATCCATTTAACAATCAAAAAACTCTCAGCAGGATATGGAAAAATGGAAATACTTCATAACTTTGATTTATTTGTAAGTAAGGCGCAATCTTTATGTTTAATTGGTCCTAACGGCGCCGGAAAATCTACGATACTTCACTCTATTTATGGATTTACAAATATTTTCTCTGGTCAAATTGAAATTGATGATAAGGAAATTACAAATTTAACACCAGCTGACAAATTAAAATCGGTTGGTATTGCTTATATTCTTCAAGATAACTCAGTTTTTCCAGATATGACAGTTGAAGAAAATTTGCTTATGGGAGGATATATTAAAGACAAAACGGACGAATCATATGAAGAGGCAGAAAAAATTTTTGAAAAATATGAAAGACTAAGAAATAGAAGAAATCAACCAGCAAAAGTGTTGTCAGGAGGTGAACGAAGATTATTAGAAATATCAAGAGCGCTCGTTATGAAACCTTCGGTACT
This sequence comes from uncultured Pelagibacteraceae bacterium, assembly GCA_913052435.1. Taxonomy (GTDB): domain Bacteria; phylum Pseudomonadota; class Alphaproteobacteria; order Pelagibacterales; family Pelagibacteraceae; genus Pelagibacter. Next base: position 3,679 of record CAJXDV010000074.1, on the reverse strand, counting down.
TTTAGTTGATGAACCATCAATAGGTTTAGAGCCAAGATATATTGATATGGTTTTTGAAATTCTTAGGGATCTTCAGCAAAACGAAAAAAAAACAATTATCCTTGTTGAGCAAAATGCAAAGAAAGGATTAGAATTTGCTGATATTGGTTATGTCTTAGTATCGGGTCAAACTGCTATAGCTGGAAAAGGTGATGATTTATTAAAAAACCCTGATGTGGGTCGTTTATTTCTAGGCGGTTAATGATTAATCCAAAATATTTTTTTAAGGGCCTGTTGTCAGTCAAAGGAGTGAATAGTCCAGCAGTAGCACTAGGAGCAAGCTTTGTTGCAATAGGTGCGCTATTAAAAAATTTAGGATTTTCTATTCAAGAAAGTATTTTTTCAACTTTTTTAACATATGCATTACCAGGTTCACTAGCAATGGCGGAGTCAATGCTAATTGGAGCATCTATTATAAATATTTTTTTAGCTGTATGGTTAGTAAATGCTCGTCTTTATCCGATGACGGTATCCTTGATGCCATTATTAATACACAAAACACAACCTAAATGGAAATATTATTTATCATGTCATTTTATTGCAGTCTCATCATGGTTAATCATGAAAAGTAATTATGAAAAAATTGAAAAAAAATACCGAATTGATTTTTGGATGGGAATAGGAACAGCTACATGGCTAATTGGAATTTTTTCAACTATATTAGGTTACATTTCAGCAGACTACTTAAACAAGGACATGATGATGGGATTAGCTATAGTAAATCCAATTTATTTTATGTGTGCGATGATAGGAGTTATGAAAACAATTCAACTAACTTCAGCCATTATTCTTGGCGCTTTATTAGGTCCGACTTTTTATTTTATTTCACCAGAATGGTGTGTTTTATATGGCGGTGTTGTTGCTGGGTCAATTGCATTTTTTATCGGAGAAAGAAATGGCAAGTAATATCATTTTAGCTATTTTAGTTACTTCAATTGCAACATATTCATCAAGATTTTTAGGAGTTTTAACTTCAGAAAAAATTGATGAAAATTCAAAAGTTTATAGATGGTTTAATTGTTTAGCTTATTCAACATTAGCAGCATTAATTTCAAGAATGATAATTTTTCCAGCAGGGTTATTGTCCGAAAGTGATTATATTATAAGACTCATAGTAATTATTACTTCAATATTAATTTTTTTCTTATCAAAGAAAAACTTAGTTTATCCAACAGTTTTCTCTGCCATCATGTTGACATTATTGAACAGTTATTAGGAAAAAAACAAAGTAAAAATGCTAGACGTACAAGAAAAATCGTGTTGTAATTATTGATATAATAAAAAAGCAAGAATGAGAAAATTATTTTTAATATTATTTTTTTTATTGCTACCAAATGTTGTTAGTGCAGCATGCGACGATCCTTTAACAGATGGTGTAGACTATACTAATTGTAGATTTTCAGATGGTCAAGATTTACAAGGCAGCTACCTTCCAAATTCAAACTTAACATTTGCAAGCTTTATTCAAGTTAATTTTGATAAAAGTATTATGATGAATTCAATTTTAGCATATGGAACTTTCCCTGAATCAACTTTTATAAGAGCTAATTTGTATGAATCTAATTTACAAGGAGCAAATTTTGAAAAAACGGATTTTACAAATGCAAATTTAACTAGAGTTAATTTTACAGGCGCAACATTGATAGAAGCCAATTTTAAAAATACAAATTTAATGGAAGCTAATTTTACATCCTCAAATATGATTAATGCTAGTTTCGAGGGAGCCAATTTAATTGGAGCTACTTGGACAAATGGAGAAACTTGCGGACCTGACTCCATAGGAGTTTGCAATAAATAATTTGAATCCACGAAGGTTTAAAGGATATTGAAGGTTTTAAAATATAATTTAAACAAATGAAGAAGATATTTCTAATAATATTATTTTATTTTATTTTTATAGGCATTTCTTTAGCAGAACAAAAATTTAAGTAGAGAATTATTAAGAATTAGAGGTTCCTTTTTTAATAATTAAGTATAAAAAATACATTTATGAAATTGGGTTTTATAGGGACAGGCAAGATAACTTCATCTGTAGTAACAGGAATATGTGGTTCAAAAATATCTTACGAAAAGATAATTCTTTCACCAAGAAATAGAATTATTGCTCAAAAACTTAAAAAAAGATTTAACAAAGTTTCAATTGCTAAAAATAATCAAGAAATAATCAATTCTTGTAATTGGATTTTTTTAGCAGTTACACCAATCGTAGGTCAAAAAATTATCAAGAATTTAAAATTTAAATCGAACCAAACTATAGTTAGTTTTATTTCGACAATGACTTTATCTCAACTTAAGAAAGCAATTAAAGTAAAAGCAAAAATTGTAAGAGCGATACCACTACCTCCAATTTCTTTAAGGAAAGGTCCAGTTCCAATTTTTCCAAAAAATAAGAAAGTTGAAAACTTTTTCAATAAACTTGGAACAACTGTTGAAATTAATAATGAAAAACTTTCTAAAAACTTTTGGTCTACTTCAGGAATGATGGCACCATTTTATGAATTGTTAAACACTATGTCTAACTGGTTAGTTAAACGTGGCGTTAAAAGAGATAAAGCACAAAAATATATAACTTCACTATTTGTTGCTTTATCCGAAGATGCAGTTGTTAATTCTAATAAAGATTTAAAACACTTAGTAAAAGAATCTCAAACTCCAAGAGGACTTAACGAACAAGGAGTTAAAGAACTAAGAAAAGCTGGATTCTATAGATCAACCGAAAAAACATTAAATAGTATTCTAAAAAGATTAAACAAAGTATAATTTTCTATGCAGTCAGATTCAAACATTCTGCAAATAGATAATCTTTCAAAATATTTTGGAGGTTTGGCTGCCGTATCCAATTGTTCTATAAAAATTAAAAAAGGTTCTATAACTGGAATCATTGGTCCCAATGGTTCTGGAAAAACAACTTTATTTAACTTGATTGCTGGAAATTTAAAAACTTCTAAAGGAACAGTTATTTTTAATAATGAAAATATTACAGATGTTCCTTCCTATGAATTATTTTCAAAAGGTTTGCTTAGAACTTTTCAAATCGCTCACGAATTTACAAATTTAACAGTGCTTGAAAATTTAATGATGGTTCCAGGAGGTCAGTCGGGAGAAAATCTTGTTAATGCATTATTAAAACCTGATTTGGTGAATAAAGAAGAAGAAAAAGTCAGAAGCAAAGCTTATGAAGTAATAGAATTTTTAAATCTCAAACATCTTTCAAATGAATTAGCAGGAAATCTATCAGGCGGACAAAAAAAGCTTTTAGAACTTGGAAGAACCATGATGGTAGATGCAAAATTGGTTTTATTAGACGAGGTAGGGGCAGGTGTTAATCGAACATTACTAAAAGATATTGGAACTTCGATTGAAAGATTAAATAAAGAGAAAGGCTATACTTTCTGCATGATCGAACATGATATGGATTTTATAAGCCGTTTATGTGATCCAGTGATTGTGATGGCAGAAGGTTCAGTTTTATTTGAAGGAACATCTGGAGAAGTCAAAAAAAATGAAAAAGTTATTGAAAGTTATTTAGGACGTGGATCAAAAATTAAAGAGGAAAATAAATAATGCCTTTCTTTGAAGGAAAAGAAATGACAGGAGGATATGGAGGTCCTGACATAATAACTTCCTGCACAGTTGATGT
>CAJXDV010000073.1 GCA_913052435.1 uncultured Pelagibacteraceae bacterium | reverse complement strand
TGGAGAATGAATAAAAAAGATGGAAGAAGTGTACTCTTAGGATCGAGAAATAAAAAAGGACTTTACACTGCAGAAGTAGATGAACTGGAATATGAAGCTAATAAGGCTTCAGCTCAAGTATGTCCAATGAAAATTATACGTATTAACAGATTAAATAAATGAAAAAACTATTGCTACTCCAGCAATATGGTTGTGAAATAATATAATAAGCATGTATGCAATTAAACCAATAACAACAGCTATGAAATCTTTAATTGAAGAGTAATTACTGATTTCATTAGTTGTCGAGTTCTTTTTAGAAAAAATAATATTTATTAATGAATATAATCCAAAAGAAGCAAACAATATGATAGATCGTAAATCTCCGTTGGCCAAAAGATGAACAAAAGACCAGATGATAATCCCAATAAGCATCGGGTGTTTTAATATTCGTTTAATATTTGTTTGCATATTTGAAGCCGCAAGTAAGATTGTGGAAATTGGCATCAGAGCTAGCGCTATTTCTTTGCTGTAAGTTACAGAATTCCATACAGGATAAACATCTGCATGATTAAATCCATAAATAATAGTTATAAGTCCAATTAAAGAGATTAATGAGAACAATCCTTTATATTTATTTTTGCCAAGTTTATTAATTAAACTTGCTTTTATTGGAAGAATTGGAATCAAATGAATACTAAAGAAAATTATGATGCCTAATATAAGAAAGTTCATTTTTACAGTTTACTCATACTTTTCTTTATTGTTTGAGTTGATTTGAATTTAAATAAGTCATATTTTTTTATATACAAAAAATATCTGTAAGATTATATGAATTGTACAATTTCATCTATACATTATTGTCCGGTCAAATCTATATCGTTTCAAAGCATACAGTCGTGCAATATTACAAAAAATATTGGCATTGCAAATGATAGAATATTTGCTTTTTCTAGAAGTGTTGATTTAGAAAAGGCTAAATTAATTGAAAAAAACCCCAATGAAAGAAAGTTAAATAATTTTTTAACATTAAAAAATACACCTGTATTAAATAAATATAATTTTAATTATAAAGACAACAATCTAACTCTTAAACATAATGATAAGGAGATAATCACAATATTAGCAAACGATCTTGAACAAAGATCCTTACTTTCAAAAAAATTAATGGATTTAGAAAATTCATTAATAAAACCCATCACATTATTAAAAAATAGTGAGTTTCCATTTTTCGATACCACTAACTCAAATATTGTATTTAATTCCATGTCTTTAATTAATCTTAACAGCATTAAAGAATTTGAAAAAAAAATTAATGAAAAAGTTGAATTTCAAAGATTTAGAGCAAATTTTTATGTAGACGGAATCGATGCATGGGAAGAGCAAAATTGGATAGGCAAAATTATTAAAATAAACAATGTTTCTTTTAAAGTTCAAAAAAATATTCCAAGATGTGTTGCTATAAATTTAAAACCAAAAACTGATAATAATTCTTTGAATTTACTTCAATCATTAAAAACAACCTATGATCACTTCGATATGGGAATTTACTTAACTGCACTTGAGAACAGCAGGCTTAATGTAGGTAGTAAAGTTGAATTAAATCAATAATTATTTAGCTACTACTTTTTCATTGTTAGATAGATCTACTCCAGTATCAGGGTCAAGTTCTATTCCTGCTGGAGTAATGTTTCTTGGAAGGGAAGTAAAAGTATTATCTGGGTTTTCAGCAACTTTTCTAACTGCCATTCTATATAATCCAAATAAAACAATGATAACATGAAAAACAAATAAATAAATGAAGTAGCCATTAGGTCCTAGCTTATCCATTGCTATAGAGCAAAGAAAAGGACCTCCCATTGCTCCCAGTCCAAAAACAAACTGCAAACCTCCTCCTGCAGCTACAAATTTCTCTTTTGGAACAAAATCATTTGTATGAGCAAGATTTAAAGAAAAGATGCAAAGTGTTATGCCGGTATAAATTGTTATAATAATAAAAAAATATAACTTATTTTTCCCAGCATATGTTATTAACTTAAAGCTTTGTAAAATATTAACGTTTAATAGTTCATGAAGAGCATTTATATTAGAAAGTTTATCTCCAGCCACAACAATTAATAACAAACAAAGTAGTCCACCTGATAAAGCGCATAAAATAATTACAATTCTTCTATTAAATTTGTCTGAAAGATACCCCACAGGTCCTTGAAAAAAAGCTCCTGTTATGGTTGTTAAAAAAAGTAATAATGAAATTTCAAATAAAGTAAAATTTACTTTAGTTGCATATACAGCAAACATTGCAAATAAAGCAGAATAAATTGCACCTGTACAAAATGAACTTACTGTACCTAAAGGAGAAATATTATAAAGTTCTTTTAAATTTAAGGTACCGATTTTTTTAAATTTGGGAGCAGGACGTTTTGTAAGTAAAATAGGAATTAAAGCTACAGATAATAAAATAGAAACCAAAACAAAAGGTTTATAACTTTGTGGATCATCAAAATTTAATAAAAGTGCTCCAAAAGCTAAGCCGAAGTAGTTTATAATCATGTATATAGAAAGCAATTTCCCTCTAGTTCTATTATTAGCTCTATCATTAAGCCAGCTTTCAGCTACAATGTAACAAGAAACTAAACTTAAGCCTGTTAAAAATCTTCCTAATGTCCAAACAACAGGATTTACATAAGTTGCAATAATCAAAATACTCAAAGATGCTGTTGATGCGAAAGCAGCAAAAACTCTAATATGACCAACTCTTGAAACTAGAGTAGGAGTTAAATTACTACCCACGAAATATCCTACAAAATATCCTGACATCAATATTCCAGTAGATAAAGAACTGAAGTTTTCTATCACGGATCTTACACCCATTAGATTTCCTTGAAGTCCATTAGCTAACAGAATTATTCCTATACCTGCAAATAAAGCCCAAGAATTTTTTAGTACTTTTCCCATTTTTTGAGTGATTATGCTTTTTATATAAAAAAGCAAGCAGTTAGTTTTCTATTATGTTTTTTTTATGACTAAGATCGAATGGATCGCTATTGTCAAAATGATTACCAATCCACCTTGTATCGTTTCAATACTTGGTTGTTCTTTAATGACAAGCCATACCCATAAAGGACCAAGGATAGTTTCTAATAGAAAAAAGAGATTTACTTCAGCAGCAGTTATAAATCGTGGAGCAATAGTTAATAAAACAAAAGGAATAGCCACACAAAGAACGCACATTAAAGGAACAATAATAATGTCTTTTTCGATCAACTCGAAATTTGTAACAAAAAATACAGCAATAATGGCTACAATAAGTTTTCCTAATACTGCTGCTGGAACCAGGTTTTTATTTTTTGCCGATCTTACAACAACAAATCCGGCTGCCAATCCCAAAGCAGTTATAAACCCAAAAATATCTCCTAAAAAATTACCTAATTGAATAGAGTCATGAAAAATGTAAATAGCTGATAAACACGTAATTATTATAGCGATCCAAGTTTTTTTATTTGGATTTTCTTTTAAAAATATGAGCCCCAATAAAGCTGATAACATGGGAGCAATTGCTACCATTACTAGAGTGTTAGCAACATTAGTATTTTGAATAGAAATTATAAAAGTAATATTTGTTAGAGCAAAAGTTCCCGCATAAACAATTCCAGGAAAACCCATTGAAAAAAAAAGTGTAATAAAATTTGATTTATAAACAACCAATAATCCAATTAATACAACGAAAAATGGTATTGCTCCTCTATAAAAAAGCAATCCCCAAGTATCTATATTTGCTAATCTGATAAACAATGAGTCTGGTGTAATAAACATTACTCCAACAAAAGCTAGCAACGAACCTTTTTTTTGATCTGAAAGTTTGTTTTTCATTTTTTGAAAAAATTTTTATATTATGATGTCTTATTTACAAGCACTGATTTAAATCAAATTGCGAGCGCTTTGTAAAACCGGATTAGTTATTCGAAGCTGTGCTCAAAAGTGATAGCTGTGTAACTTTATCTTCTCCAAGTTTATCAATTATTTTTACAGGATATTCTCCAGAAAAATAATGATCTGTTAATTGCGGGTATGTTTCGTTTCTTTTATCAAAGCCCATTGCTTTATAGAGACCATCAAGAGTTAAATATTTTATGGATTTTGCTCTAATGAAATCACATATTTCTTCAACTGATTTATTTGCTGCTAAAAGCTCTTTCTTGGTAGGCATATCCACGCCATAAAAGTCTGGATATTTTATCTCTGGGCTTGCAATTCTAACATGAACTTCTTTAGCACCAAAATTATATAGCATTTTTACAATTTTATGAGATGTAGTTCCTCGAACCAAAGAGTCATCAACTAATATTATTTTTTTATCTTTAATAACTGATAAATTTGCATTTAATTTTAATTTTACACCGAGACTTCTAATTTTTTGAGAAGGTTCTATAAAAGTTCTACCAACATAGTGGTTTCTGATTAATCCTAATTCAAAACTAATACCTTTTTCCTGAGCATATCCCAGCGCTGCTGCATTTCCAGAGTCTGGAACAGGTACAACTATATCTGCTTTTAATTTATCTTCCTTTGCTAATTGGGCTCCAAAGTTTTTTCGATATTCGTAAGCTGTTTTACCATTTAAAATACTATCTGGTCTTGAAAAATATATATATTCAAAAACACAAGGTCTAATTTTTTTTGGAGAAAAAGGTTTTAAGCTTTTTAGTTCATTATTTTCAATATAGACAACTTCACCATTTTCAACATCTCTTACAAATTTTGCACCTATTATATCAAAAGCACAAGTTTCTGAGGCAAACACATACGAATTTTTTAATTTTCCTATTACCAATGGTCTAATTCCATAAGGATCTCTTACACCAATCAATATGTTTTGTGTCATCATCACTAAAGCGTATCCGCCTTGAATATGAAAAATTGCATCAATTATTTTATCAATTGTTTTAACTCTTTTTGATTTAGCAATCAGCTGAACTATAGTTTCCGTATCTGATGTTGTGTAAAAAATTGCGCCTTCCTGAACTAATTTATTTCTTAAAGTTATAGCATTAGTGAGATTCCCGTTATGTGCCACTCCAATTCCGCCAGCATTGGTGTCAGCAAAAAATGGTTGTACATTTCTTAAAGCTGACCCTCCGCTTGTAGAATATCTATTATGGCCAATAGCATATTTTCCAGGAAGTTTTTTTAATACTTTTTCTTTATTAAAATTGT
>CAJXDV010000072.1 GCA_913052435.1 uncultured Pelagibacteraceae bacterium | reverse complement strand
AATTCTAATCTACCTAAAATCATCGCTAAACTCAAAATCCACTTGGAAATATCGTTTAATTGGGCAAAATTTCCGTTTGGACCTATTATATCACCTAAACCTGGACCAACATTGGAGATAGATGTTGCTGCAGCTGATATAGCGGTAATAAAATTCAAACCATTAATAGATAATAGGGCGGTGATAATAAAAAAAATTAGAATATATAAAAATATAAAAGAAATAATAGAGTCCATAAATTTTTCATCTACATTATTATTTTCAAATTTAATTTTAAATATTCCTCTTGGATAGACAATTTTTTTTAATTGATTAGATATAAATTGATATAATATTTGAACTCTAAATATTTTTATTCCACAAGCAGTAGATCCAGCACAACCTCCTATGAACATTAAAATAAGAAAATATATTAATGGAAAATGTCCCCAATTACTAAAATTTTGAGTGACATAACCTGTTCCAGTTAGAATAGAGATAACATTAAATGAAATTGCTCTTAAATTTATTTCTAATATACTTTGATTTTTTATCGATAAGTAAAAAAAGATTAGCAAAATTGAAAAAATAATAATTTTAATAAATGTTTTTATTTGCGAGTCTTTAAAAAATATTTTTTTATCACCATTAAGATATTTTATATAAGCAATGAAAGGAATGCTTCCTAATATAATAAAGATAATTGAAGTCAACTCTATCAATGAGCTATTAAAATAACCAATTGATTCATTGTAATTTGAGAAACCTCCCGTTGCTATAGTTGTCATAGAGTGAACAATGCTATCAAAAAAACCCATTCCAAATATTTTATAGAATAGAGCGCAAAATATTGTTAATGACAAGTAGATCAAAATTAATCTAATAGAAATTTCTTTTGATTTAGGTAATATTTTTTCTGGTGTGTTACTAGTTGATATTATAAATAATTGCATTCCACCAATGTTCATAATTGGCATTAAAGTGATAGCCATTACAATGATTCCAATTCCACCCAACCATTGCAACATTGCTCTCCAAAGCAAAATTGCTTTCGGAGTTTCATTTAAATTAGCAATTATGGTAGATCCAGTTGTAGTTATCCCCGACATACTTTCAAAAAAAGCATCGGTAATACTTAATTCTATATCAGAAAAAATAAATGGAAGCGAACCGAATATTGCTATGCTTAACCATGACAACGATGTTAGTAGGAATGCTTGAGGTAAATTTAATTTTTTGTCATGATCGAGATTTGATAAAAAAAACAATACTCCAAATACAATTGTGACCAAACCAGAACTTATAAAACCAGAATCTATTTGATTATAAAAAAATTGTGCCAAAATAGGCACAATCATAGATAGTCCTAAAATAATTTGTAAAACTCCTAATGTAAAAAAAACAGTTTTATAATTGGGCATTTTGAATGAACATTATTTTATGGTAAATAAATTTCAACTCTATAAGAATTATTAAAAACGTTATTTTATAAGTTATTTACATTGTTGTGATTGATAAAGCTAACATAGATAAAACAAATGCATGGCCATTTGTAGAAGCAAAAAGAATTCTTAGAGAAAGAAAGAAAAACATTGAAAATAAAGGAAAAATAATTCTGCAAACTGGGTATGGTCCAAGTGGTTTGCCTCATATTGGAACTTTTGGAGAGGTTGCCAGAACCTCCATGGTTGTAAATGCACTTAATCAACTTACTGACATTCCAAAGGATATAATTACTTTTTCTGATGATATGGATGGTTTGAGAAAAATACCAGAAAATATTCCCAATCAAGAAAAATTAAAAAATTATTTGCATAAACCTTTAACACAAGTACCCGATCCATTTGAAAAATATAATAGTTTTGGAGAACATAATAATGAAATGTTAAAAAATTTTTTAAATAATTTTGGTTTTAAGTATTCTTTTAAAAGTTCAACTGAACTTTATAAATCAGGAAATTTTAATTCTACATTAAAACTTATATTAAAAAATTATAATGGGATAATGGATATAATTATACCAACACTTAGAAAAGAAAGACAAAAAACTTATTCTCCTTTTTTGCCAATATGTCCTGAAACTGGAGTTGTATTAGAAATTCCTGTCCTAGAAATAGATGAAAAAAATTCTAAAATTATTTTTGATAATCAGGGAAAGAAATTGGAAAAAAGCATACTAGATGGAAATTGTAAATTACAATGGAAAGTTGATTGGGCTATGAGATGGTATGCTCTTGACGTGGATTTCGAAATGTATGGCAAAGATCTTATTGAAAGTGCAATTTTATCAACAAAAATTATTAGATTGTTGGGAAAAACAAATCCATCAGGATTTGCTTATGAGCTTTTTTTAGATGAAAAAGGTGAAAAAATATCAAAGTCCAAAGGGAATGGAATAACAATTGATGAGTGGTTAGAATATGCTTCACCTGAAAGCTTATCTCTTTTTATGTATCAAAACCCAAAGCGAGCAAAAAAACTTTATAGAGAGATAGTCCCAAAAGCAGTAGATGAATATCTTGATTTTATCGAAAAAGGAAAAAATCAAAATGAATTACAAAAATTAATGAACCCAGTATGGCATGTTCATAATGGAGAAATGCCAAAAGAAAATTTTATTATGCCATTTTCAATGTTGCTAAATCTTGTTGAATCTAGCAATGCAGATTCTAAGGACTTATTATGGAAATTTGTCAAAAAATATAAAAAAGATATTTCAAAAAAGGATAATCCAATTTTTGATAAACTCATTGATTATGCGATTAAGTATTTTAATGACGTAATTAAATTAAAAAAAATATATAAAAAACCAAATGATACTGAAAAAGCTGCTCTTGAAGCTTTAGTAAATGCTTTAGAAAAATGTGATGATGGTATGCAACCAGAAGATATTCAAACGAATATCTATACCGTTGGAAAAGAAAATGGATATAAAGAAAATCTAAGAGATTGGTTTAAATTGATATATGAAGTTGTTTTTGGAGATGAAAACGGCCCAAGAATGGGATTTTTTATAAGCTTTTTTGGAGTACAGGAAACAAAAGAACTAATAAAAGATAAAATAAGCAATGTTTAAAAAATTAAGACCGTTAATATTTAAATTTAGCCCTGAAGTTGCTCATTCATTAGCAATTAAAGCTTTAAAGTTTAATTACATTCCGAAGAATAAATTAAAAGAAGTTTCCTTAATAGAAACGGAACTATTTGGAAAAAAAATTATTTCACCAATTGGTGTAGCGGCTGGGTTTGATAAAAATGCCGAAGTTTATAATTCTTTGTTTAATTTAGGATTTGGTTTTGTAGAAGTTGGAACAATTACCCCAAAAGCACAATATGGAAACCCAAAGCCAAGAGTTTTTAGGTTAGAAGAAGATGAGGCTTTGATCAATAGATTGGGTTTTAATAATAATGGAGCAGAAGAAATTAGTTTAAGAATTAAAGAAAATTCACCAAACGGTTTTTTGGGTATAAATATTGGACCAAATAAAGATACAGATAATAGAGTGGAGGATTATGTAAAATGTTTTAGAGAGTTTTATAATCTTGGAGATTATATAACAATAAATATTTCTTCTCCCAACACAGAAAACTTGAGGGATTTTCATAATCAAAGTGAATTAAAGGAATTATTGGAAGCCATCAATAATGAAAAAAAAAAATTAAACACAACAATACCAATAGCGGTAAAAATTTCTCCTGACATAGAAAATACTAAAATAGAATTGATATCTGATATTTTGATAAAATATTCTGTGGATATTGCAATTATTTCAAACACAACCGATAGAAATAGAGAACATTTGAAAAGCATTAATAAATTAGAAAAAGGAGGATTGTCAGGAAAACCAATTGAGAAAAAAACAAATGAGCTAATCAATCATTTCTATAGAATAATTGGAAAAAAAATTAAAATAATTGGAGTTGGTGGTGTCGATTCCGGCAAAGGTATTTTTGAAAAAATTTCTAATGGCGCCAGCCTAGTTCAACTATATACTGGGATGATATATAATGGACCGAATATTGCTGTAAAAATTAGCAATGAATTAATTGATATTTTAAAAAGCGAAGGAATAAAAAATATTTCAGAAGCAATTGGAACAAAAAATTGACCTTGACGGTCTAAGTTAGAGATCTTATACAGTCACATATTTTATGTCTAAAAAATGCGAACTTACTGGTAAAATACCTCTTAAAGGCCACAATGTTAGTCACGCTAACAATAAAACAAAAAGAAGATTTTTACCAAACCTGAAAAAAGTTAAGTTTAAAAGCGAACTTTTAAAAAAAAGCTTAAGATTAACTGTGTCAAATGCTGGGGTTAGATCTGTTGATAAAAAAGGTAGTTTTGACGAATTTATCAAATCTACAAAATCAAGAAACTTATCCTTAAGATTAAGAAAACTAAAAAAGTCGCTAATAAGTAAATCAGCCTAATGAACAAACTATTTCTAACACTCTCATTATTGATGGGAGTTGTTGTGCTATGTTCGAATTATTTGGTTCAATTTCCAATTCAATATCTTGGTTTAGAGGAAATATTAACTTATGGAGCTTTTACTTACCCTATAGCATTTTTAATAACCGACTTAGCAAATAGAACTTATGGGAAACTAGCAGCAAGAAAAATTGTATATGTTGGATTTGTAATAGGAATTTCTTTTACTCTTATATTTTCAACTAATTTTTCTGATTTAATTTCATTAAGAATTGCAATTGGTTCAGGTACGGCCTTCATTGTTGCTCAATTACTAGATGTACAAATATTCGATCAACTTCGAAAAAAAAAATGGTTTGTTGCACCTTTAACATCATCTTGTATTGGTTCCATAGTTGATACTTTTCTGTTTTTTTCCATATCATTTTATGGAACAGGAGTACCCTGGATTACTTTATCTTTTGGTGATTTAGCTGTAAAAATTCTGGTTACATTATTAATGCTTATTCCATTTAGGCTGTTGCTCGGATCTTTAAAACCAGCTTAAGATTAGTATAAAAATTTATAAGATAAAATTTTGTATGCTAATTTTGCAACCAAAAAGTTGTAAGAGTTAAAACCTTTTATAGGAGAAAGTTCATTAATATCTGCCCCAACTATATTTGAGTTTTTTACAGCAATTTTAATTATATCTAAAGTTTCTTCCCAGAAAAGTCCTCCAGGTTCAGGAGTTCCTGTTGCTGGCATTATGCTTGAATCGAATCCATCAACATCGAAAGTTAAATAAACAGTTTTATTTTTAATCATTTTTTTAAATTTATTTAAATTCCATTTATTTTTATCTTTTGCCCA
>CAJXDV010000071.1 GCA_913052435.1 uncultured Pelagibacteraceae bacterium | reverse complement strand
TATCAAATTCCAAAAAAAAATTAGATGTTTTTGATCTTTTATTAATTATCTCAAAGGAAATGGCCATATCACCAATATACACATTTTTTTTTATAAATTCTTGTGTTGGAAATGATAATACGTCGGTTGGTTTATTTTTTTTTCTAAACTTAAAATTTAAATTTTTCATTTTTTTATTGTTTGTTAAGAGAATTGAGAATTCTTGTTGTTTTTTTTTAAAAGAAGGAATTTTAGATAGTTTTTTTAGTTTTTTTTTAAAATAATTTTTTGGATTTTTAATTTTATTTTTCCATTTATAATGATCTAATATTATATTGGCTTTAATCATTAATCAGTCAGTCTTTTGATCTGAATAAGCCTTAACAATTTTTGAAACTAATGGATTTCTAACTACATCTGTATGATCAAAATCAACAACAGAAATTTCTTTCAAATGTCCAAGTAATTCTTTTGAACGATTAAGACCTGATAAAGATTTATTTGGCAAGTCGATTTGAGATGGATCTCCATTTATTACGATTTTTGAATTTTCTCCTATTCTTGTTAAAAACATTTTGATTTGAGTATCTGTTGCATTTTGAGCTTCATCAAGAATAGCAAAAGAATTTTTTAGAGTTCTGCCTCTCATAAATGCCAATGGAGCTATTTCTATATCACCAACTTCAATTTTTTTTTGTATCTTTTCGAAATCTAATAAATCATATAATGAGTCATACAAAGGTCTGAGATAAGGATCTACTTTTTCTCTCATGTCTCCTGGCAAGAATCCTAGTCTTTCGCCAGCTTCAACTGCTGGTCTAGATAAAATAATCCTCTCTATTTTTTTATCCAAAAGCATTGTAAGTGCTATGGCAACAGCTAAAAAAGTTTTTCCTGTTCCGGCTGGGCCAGCTGAAATTATAATTTCGCTTTCTTTGAGCGCTCTAACATATTTTTTTTGTTTTTCTGATCTTGGAATTATAGATTTTTTAGGAGTTTTAATTATGTATTCTATTTTTTTCTCGGAACTATTTATTTTTTCATCAATCATAAACTTATTTACAGAAGAAATTATATCTTTTTTTTCAATAGTTCCATTATTTAAAAATTGGTCAGTTAAAAATTGAATAGCATTTTTAATTAAATCATTTTTTATTTGATCACTTTTTACAAGAATAGAGTTTCCTCTTGAGTAGATATTAGTTTTTGTTATTCGTTCCAATTCTTTTAAATTATTATTAAATTCTCCAACAACACCAAGTAACAGTTCGTTATTTTGAAAAATTATACTTAGAGTATTATTCTCAGAATATACAAATTTTAATTCTGTTCTTGGGTTATTTTGTGCTGTACTTCTCAAATTAAGCAGCCTTCATATTTGTTTCTACTTTTCCAAATAAAGTATTTTGATTGCTACTATCAATCTTAACGTTAATTAACTTTCCAATATGCTTTTCTTTCCCTTCAAAAATAACTGAGGATAAAAACTTATTTCTGCCAAATAATTTATTCTGTTCATAAAGTTTATTTTCTACAAGCACTTCGACTATTTTGTTTTCTATAGATTTGTTTAATTCTAATTGATTATTAAATAATTTTTTTTGAATTATTATCAATCTTTCTTTTGCAATATCTTTGCTAATCATTTTAAGACTGGCCGCTTTTGTTCCTGGTCTCGGGCTAAAAATAAATGAAAATGAATTTATAAATTTAATTTTTTCTAATAAATTTAATGTTTCCTGAAAATCATTATCTGTCTCACCAGGATAACCAATAATAAAATCACTTGAAAATTCTATTTCAGAGTTAATTTTCTTTAACTTATTATATATTCTTAAATAATCCTCTACTTTATGTTTTCTATTCATTAAGGTCAGTATTTTATCTGAGCCGCTTTGAATAGGTAGGTGAACAAAAGGCATTAATTTTTTATTAGTTGAATAACATTCAATTAAATCGTCTGTCATGTCTTTAGGATGGGAAGTTGTATATCTAATTCTGTCTAACCTTTCAAATTGGTTTAGATTATTAATTATATCAGAAATTCTAAATTCGTTAGATTTTTCGATATAGTGATATGCATTAACATTTTGACCCAACAAAGTAATTTCTTTTGCTCCATTTATAACTAATTCTTCTGCTTCTTTGATTATCTGATGAAATGGTCTTGAAAATTCTGGTCCTCTCGTATAGGGCACTACACAAAAATGACAAAACTTGTTACATCCCTCTTGTATCGTTAGGTATGCAGAAACTTTGCTATTTCTATTTTTTATTTTTTCAAAAAGATTAAACTTTGAAACAGAATCAAATTCTGTTTCCTCATATTTTTTATCGACTGTATAATTTTTTAAAAGATTATTTATTTTGTGATAAGACTGCGGTCCAACAACAATATCAATATAAGGTTCTCTATTTAACATTTCTTGATTTTCTGCTTGAGCAACACAACCTGTTACAATCATAATTGGCTTTTTTTTTCCTTTATATAATTTTTTTACTCTACCAATTTCATGATAAACTTTTTCTGTTGCTTTATCTCTTATGTGGCAAGTATTTAATATATAGCAATCTGCATTATTTTGATTCTCCGTTTTGTTATAACCTATATTTTTTATTGAGTCATAAATACGATTAGTGTCATATTCATTCATTTGACAGCCAAATGTTTTAATGAAAACTTTTTTTTTCATTCACTTTTTTTTTATCCCGTACAGCTCCAGTTTATGGTCAACTAAATTATAACCATATTTTTCTGCAACTTTATTTTGTAATTTTTCAATTTCTTCGTCAACAAATTCGATTATTTTTCCAGTTTTAATATCTATAAGATGATCGTGGTGACTTTCATCTATTGCTTCGTATCTTGCTTTTCCACTTTTAAAATCATGTTTGGTTAGTATTCCTGCTTCTTGGAAAAGTTTAACTGTTCTATATATAGTTGCTATACTTATTTTGGGGTCTATTTTTGAAACTCTATTATATAACTCATCTACATCTGGATGATCTGATTCGCCGTAGGCTACCTTGGACTCTGAAAGTACTCTTGCTATTGTTCTTCTTTGATCGGTTAATTTTACACCTTTTGCTAAACATTGTTGTTCTATAGTTTCAGACATAATACATTTTAACTCAAATAAAGGGGTTTAATCAAATTTTTATTTAATAAGTCTTTTTTGTGTAATTTTAATAATTTTTTATAATCCCCATTATCCAAATCTTTTGAATTGAAACCAAACAAGCTAATGTTTTTGGCTATAGATATTGCTTTTGCTATGGATATAGAAATTCTAATACCAGAAAACTTTCCTGGTCCTTGATTAATAAATATATTTTCAACATCATCTAATTTTATTTTGTTTTTTTTTAGAAAATCTAAAAGAAGATTTATAAATTTATCAAAATTTTCTCTACTGTTTACATGAGTGGTAGTATATGATTGTATTTCTGTAATGATTGAAAAAAAAATTTTTTCATTAGCCGCATCTATTATTAGATTTTTCATATTTTATATATTTTTTTTAAATGTTTATGCTGAATGTGCAAATAAAAAATACTATCATAACGAACATGGAATTTTAGCCTTAATGTATCATAGATTCGATGAAAACAAATATCCTTCAACAAATATTCAAATGGATATTTTTAAAGAACATATTAAAATCATTAAAAATAATAATTTCAATTTTTTTAATCCTAAATATTTTGATAATCAGTTTAAATTGGCAAAAGCTGAAAAGAAAATTTTGCTTACAATAGATGATGCTTTTTCGTCATTTTATGAAAATGCGTGGCCATATCTTAAAAAGAATAAAATACCATTTATTTTATTTGTTTCCACTGAGGCAATTGGAAATATTGGTTATATGAAATGGGATGAAATTATAGAAGTTGAAAAAGAGGATTTTGCATATATTGGTAATCATTCACATTCTCATGATTATTTAATTAGTTATAATTTTAAAAAATTTTCTAATGATATTAATAGATCAATAAAAATTTTTGAAAATAAAATTGGATATAGCCCTAAGTTTTTTTCATACCCTTTTGGAGAATATAGCCTCGAACAAAAAAAGTTTATATCAAAAAAGTTTGATTATGCATTTGGACAACATTCAGGTGTAATTGATCTAAATAAAGACAAATTTGAACTACCTAGATTTCCTATTAATGAAAATTATGGAGATTTAAAAAGATTTGAATTTTTAACAAAGCTATTACCTTTACAATACAAATATTTGCTACCAGAAGATAAGTTATTAACTCAATCAAATAATCCGCCAAACATGTATATAGAATTTTTTGAAGACCAAAAAAATATGCACATGATTAACTGTTTTTCTAATGAGGGAGGTAGTTGGAAAGACACGAATATAAAATATAATAATTATAGATTAACAATTAATTTTTCTAACAAATTCAATTCTAGAAGAGGAAGAATTAATTGTTCTCTTAATGATAAAGAAGGTTGGAGATGGCTTGGTATTCAGTTTTCTGTAGATTAAATTAAACTCTTTTCTTCATCTTTAAGCTTGTTGGAAGAATTTCAACATCATCATACTCTGTTAAAGAATTTTGTTTTATAATTTTTTTCAAAATTTTTGTATATTCAACTCCAGTTTCAGCATATTTATCAAGATATTTTACAAGTTCTAAACTATTTAATTTTTCATCGTTATCTCTTTGAATGGCTCTTTCTTTTCTAAAATCTTTGTAGCTTGGATGTGTATTTAAATTTCTTTGATAAGCTTTTACTGATGCTTTTAAAACTTTAAATCTTGCTATCTTGTGTTTTGCATCTTTATCGACAGCTGCTGGCCTAATACCATCGCCTGACCATGTCCATTGACCAAATAATGCATTCCCTTCCTGAGCAAATCTAGAACTACCCCATCCAGTTTCTTTTGCGGACTGTGCTATTGCTAAAGATACAGGAATTTCATCCATTCTAATTTTTAGTGTTACTAAATCATTATTTTTGACACCATATTGTTTAAATTTCATTTTTAGCCATTTTTTATCTATTTTGGTGTTATTGCTTTTATTTAAAATAACAAAAAGTTTTTTTCTATCAAATCTAATTCTAGTATTTTCCTCAATAATTAAAGGTAAAACGATTTTAATAAATAATTCTTTTCTTCTTTTAACGCTTGAAACATTTTTTAGTTCTTTGGGAAGCCTAGTTATTTTATTTCCAATATTTATAAGCTTTGTTTTCTTAACTTTTTTTAAATCATATTTATTTAGATTAAATACTTCTTCAATTGTTGATGCACTTAATCTTGGAGGATTGAAAATA
>CAJXDV010000070.1 GCA_913052435.1 uncultured Pelagibacteraceae bacterium | reverse complement strand
AATTTATCCCGCCTCTGGTTTCAAAATGATTGGTAATTTATTCGGTTTTAAATAATTTTAAATTATATTAAAAATTATTCGCAAATCGTTTATTTTTTACCCAATATAAAGATATAATTTCAACTTCAGGTTAGTACAAAATTAAGCTTTAGTTTGTGCCTCAGCCTGCACCTGATATAAAATTATATTTTAATGAGCTTATCTTTAAACAATTACCGTAAGAATAATTTACAAAACGCTATAAGTGGCAAAATAGATTTGGAATTTATAGATACAAAAATCTCTAAACAAGCTGTTAAAAAAGTCTATCAATATGGATACTCCAAAGTCCGATTTGTAAACACAGATAATAATAATACAGAAGCAATCTTAATTAATACAGCAGGAGGTCTGACTTCATCTGATATAATAGAGAATGACATTAAAATGAATGAAAACTCTAAAGCGGTTATTACGTCTCAAGCTGCTGAAAAAATTTATAAAAATATTTCTGGAATTGTTTCAATAAATACAAATATTGAGATGGACAAAAATTCTTTTATTCAATGGCTTCCGCAAGAAACAATAATTTTTGATCAATCAAAAACAAAAAGAAAGACTTCGGTGTATATTAATAAATATTCAAAATTCTTAGGTCTAGAAAGTGTAATGTTTGGTCGTCAATTGCATGGGGAAAAAATTAAATCAGGTTTTTTTTCAGATCATTGGAAAATATATTTAAATGAAAAATTATCCTTTGTTGATAAATTTATAGTTGAAGAAAACTTTAAAGATAAATTGCTCAATAAATTTATTTTTAATGATGTGGCATTTATGAGCACTATTATATTTTATTCTGAGGAATTAGAAAATAATACAAAAGATATTGCTGATTTCATAATTAACAAATCTGACACAGGTGGTTTTAGTATAATAAATGGTATCGGAATTATTAAAATTGTTGATAAAAAACCGCATAATATTAAAATTAAATTAAATAATTTAATCCAATTAATTCAAAAAAATGTGTTCAATTACAACTATGGTTTACCTAGAATTTGGAATTATTAGTATTTTATGAATTTGACTGAAAGAGAAAAAGATAAATTGCTAATTACTATGGCAGCAATGGTTGCTAAAAGAAGACTGGAAAGAGGATTAAAATTAAATTACCCAGAAGCTGTTGCTATCATATCTGATTTTATTATAGAAGGAGCTAGGGACGGTAGAAGTGTTGCTGGTCTCATGAAATCTGGAGCAGAAATATTAAAATCTAATGACGTCATGGAAGGAATACCAGAAATGATCAAAGATGTACAAGTAGAAGCAACTTTCCCCGATGGAACAAAACTGGTCACAGTACATAACCCTATTAGGTAGAAATTATGAATCCTGGAGAATATATACTTAAAAAAAAAGACTTAGAATTAAATAAAGACAACAAATCTTTTGATATCGAAGTTTCTAATACTGGCAATAGGCCTATACAAGTAGGAAGTCACTTTCATTTTTATGAAACAAACTCTTTTTTAAAGTTTGATAGAGAAAAAACAAAAGGGACCCGCTTAAATATTCCTTCTGGAACCGCTATTAGATTTGAAACTGGTCAAAAAAGAACTGTAAACCTAATAAATTTTATGGGTAAAAGAAAAGTTTTTGGATTTAATCAAAAAATAATGGGGAAATTGGATAAATGAAAAAAATTTTATTAATTATTTTTGTATTTTCTTTTTTTTCAATAATTACGAATAATTTATTTGCTCATCATGAAAAAGAAGATCAATATTATTATAAGCTACATGTGCATTACTAAATAAATTTAATTATGAAAAATATTACAAGAAAATCTTATGCTAGTATGTACGGTCCAACTGTTGGTGATAAAATACGTTTAGCTGATACAGATTTATTTATTGAGATTGAAGAAGATAAAGCTACTTACGGCGAAGAAGTAAAATTTGGTGGTGGAAAGGTTATTCGTGATGGAATGGGCCAATCTCAAGTTACAAGGAAAGACGGAGCTGTTGATACTGTTATTACCAATGCAATCATTGTTGATTATTGGGGAATAATTAAAGCTGATGTGGGTATTAAAGATGGGTTAATCTGTAATATTGGAAAAGCAGGAAACCCGGATACACAAAATAATGTAGATATTATTATAGGACCTTCCACAGAAATAATAGCAGGTGAAGGTAAAATTTTAACTGCAGGTGGAATTGATCCGCATATTCATTTTATAAGTCCTCAGCAAATTAATGAAGCTTTGCACAGTGGCATTACCACTATGATGGGAGGTGGAACGGGTCCTGCTACAGGAACTAATGCTACTACTTGCACTCCTGGAAGTTGGCACTTAGGAAAAATGCTTCAAGCTGCAGAAGGCTTTCCAATGAATTTAGGTTTTTTTGGAAAAGGTAATAGCAGCAAACCTGAAGGACTAATTGAACAAATAAAGGGCGGTGCGTGTGGACTAAAACTTCATGAAGATTGGGGTTCTACTCCTTCTGCTATAGATTGTTGTTTAGGAGTAGCTGATGAATTTGATGTTCAAGTATTAATTCATACTGATACTTTAAATGAATCTGGATTTGTAGAAAATACTATTAAAAGTTTTAAAAATAGAACTATTCACGCTTTCCATACTGAAGGCGCCGGAGGTGGTCATGCACCAGATATAATTAAAGTTTGCGGAGAAAGAAATGTTATACCTTCTTCAACTAATCCTACGAGACCATTCACAGTTAATACACTGGATGAACATTTAGATATGTTAATGGTTTGTCACCATTTAGATCCAAAAATTCCAGAAGATGTAGCTTTTGCTGAAAGCAGAATTAGAAAAGAAACTATAGCTGCAGAAGATGTTCTTCATGACATTGGTGCTTTTTCTATTATTGCATCAGATAGTCAGGCAATGGGGAGGGTTGGTGAAGTAATTATTCGTACTTGGCAAACAGCTGACAAAATGAAAAAACAAAGAGGAAAATTAGATGTTGAAGAAGGCGATAATGATAATTTTAGAGTTAAAAGATATATATCTAAATATTCAATTAATCCCGCTATTGCTCAGGGAATAAACAAATATGTAGGTTCAATTGAGAAAAATAAATTAGCCGACTTATGTTTATGGAATCCTGCATTTTTTGGTGCCAAACCTGATCTAATTTTAAAATGTGGAACAATTGTAGCAGGACAAATGGGCGATCCTAACGCTTCAATTCCTACACCTCAGCCTGTTCATTATAGACCAATGTTTGGTTATTATGGCCAATCTCTCATAAAAAATTCTGTATCTTTCGTAAGCTCTACATCATTAAAAAATAGTGAATTAGATTCATTAGGACTACAAAAAAAACTTTTACCTGTAGAAAATTGTAGGGAAGGAATAAGCAAAGAAGATATGATTCATAATAACTTATTGCCAAAAATTGAAGTTGATCCAGAAACATATGTAGTAAAAGCTGATGGAGAATTAATGAATTGCGAACCAGCAAAAAAACTTTCAATGGCACAAAGATACTTTTTATACTAATGAAAAGAATTATAGAAATAAAAGAGTCAGGTTTAATTTCAAAAGATTTGTGCCATGACAATATAATTCTAGATTATGACAGCAGAAACAAAAGAAGATCTGTTATGATTACAAAAAAAAAACAAGAAGTAATTTTGGACCTGGAGGGTTTAAAAGTTATAAATGATAGATCGGTATTTGTACTAGAGGATAAATCTTATATATATGTAGAAGCTAAATCTGAAAAACTATTGAAAATAAAAGCTAATAGCGCAACAACATTAAATAAAATCATTTGGCATATAGGAAATAGACACGTTCCTGCTGAAATAAAAGAAAATTCTATATTTATTGCTTACGACTATGTTCTTGAAGATATGATTAAAAAACTTGGTGGTGATATAAAAATTGTTAATAGAGCATTTAATCCTGAAAAGGGTGCTTATAGTGGAGGACACAATCATTGAGTTCAAATATTTATAAACTGCTTACATGGTTGAGCCCTTCTTTTCCAGTTAGTTCCTATGCGTATAGTCATGCTTTCGAACAACTTATTGAAAAAAAAATAATTAAAAATGGTGAAGATTGTTTCGAATATATAGTTTGTTTGTTAGAAAATGGTTCACTGAAGATTGATGCAGTATTAATTAACAATTTATATAAAGCAATAGAAGAAAAGAATGATAATAAAATCCTAGAAATAATAAATTATTATCAATCCTTTTTTCCTTCTAAGGAATTTCAAAGTGAAAGTTTTTTTCAAGGAGAAGCTTTGTTTAAAACTGCATTCCCTCTCTGGTCATGCAAAGAATTAGATGTGTTAAAATCATTTAATATTTCAAATATGAGTTATGTAGTGGTCTTATGTTTTTTGGCTAAAGGCCATAGTATTAAATCTAGCACTTTAGCAATATCTTATCTTCATGCTTTTGTCTCCAATCTTGTATCTTGCGCCATAAGATTAATTCCCTTGGGTCAAACAGAAGGTCAATTGATCATTTCAAAATTGGAAAAAATTATTGAAAACTCAACTATTGAAAATAAAGATAAATTAATAGAAGAAGTAGGTTCTTCTATGGTTCTTCATGATATAGCCTCTATGCGACATGAGCATTTAACGAATAGGTTATTCAGATCATGAAAGAATTAACTCCACTAAGATTAGGAATAGGTGGTCCTGTAGGAACAGGAAAAACAGCTTTAACTAACGCTATATGCAAAAAAATGAGAGATAGCTATGAAATAGCGGTCATTACGAATGATATCTACACAAAAGAAGATGCGGAATTTTTAATGAAACATGGTGCTTTAGAAAATTCAAGAATTATGGGTGTAGAAACCGGGGGTTGTCCTCATACAGCAATAAGAGAAGATGCTTCATTAAATTTATCAGCAATAAATGAAATGAATAATAAATTCTCGAATCTTGATATGATTATTATTGAATCAGGAGGAGATAATTTAGCAGCTACTTTTAGTCCAGAATTAGCAGATTTAACAATTTATGTAATAGATGTGTCTGCGGGAGATAAAATACCTCGTAAGGGTGGTCCAGGAATAACTAAAGCTGATCTACTAGTAATTAATAAAATTGATATAGCTTCTTATGTAGGAGCAGATTTAAATATTATGGAAAGAGATTCAAAAAAAATGCGAGGAGATCTACCCTTTTGTTTTACAAATATTAAAGATGATAAAGGTGTTGATACTATAATTAAATTTATTGTATCAAAAGGTGGATTAAAAAAATAAAACTAGAAACAAAATTTATAAAAAAATTTCTCATCACAACAAATTAATAAAGCTTTTTATTTACACTATAATAATTAGAGAGTAAATTTATTTTGATTTAAATCAATGGGACAATTTATATTTCAAACCCAGAA